>JAFOFE010000011.1 GCA_017387475.1 Clostridia bacterium
AGTCATTATGGTATCAAAAAGGCCACATTTTTTAATGCTTCCCATACCATATTGAAGCATAATCTTTTTAAAGCCGTAGCCCTTTATAATTTCACCAATATCTTTTTCTTTTCCTTTTCCAAAAAAGATTTTTGTAGGTGTGTAAAAATTAAAATCAAGCATAAAAAGACTCCTTTAACATATTCTTGGTAGCCCTTCGCCAATAAGTATGCCAACCTTTTTCTTGCCACCAAGCGCAGTTTCCATAACAACGCCACTACCTTCGGTAACCTTGCCAATAATTGCGGCGTTTTCGCCATACTTACCGCTTTTTATTATTGCAAGTGCCTTTTCGGCATCTTCTTTGGCAACGGTACAAACAAGCTTGCCTTCGTTACCCATGTGCATAATATTAAGACCAAGCAGTTTTACAAAAGATTTAACCTGTGAACTTACAGGAATAGCATTTTCTTCTATATTAAAGCATTTGCCCGAAGCATCGGCAAGTTCGTTTAATACGGTGCCAAGTCCACCCCTTGTAACGTCGCGCATAGCGTGTACCTTAATGCCTGCTTTTTTAAGATTAGCAACAATATCACATAAAGGGGCAACGTCGCTTGAAATATCATTCTTAATGCCCATTCTGTGCGAAAGAATAGCTGCATGGTGGTCGCCCATACTGCCCGAAACAATAATAACATCGTCTTCTTCGCACTTGCTTGAAGCGAAATCTTCACCTTCAATAAAGCCAACGCCCGATGTGTTAATATATATGCCACCGTTACCTTCAATAACCTTGGTGTCGCCTGCAACAATAATAACGCCGGCTTCTCTTGCAGCCGAAGCCATTGCAGCTGCAATAAGTTTAAGTTCGTTTACATCGGCGCCTTCTTCAATAATAAATGCGCTGGTTAAATATTTGGGGGTAGCGCCACGCATAAGAAGGTCGTTAACGGTTCCACAAACGGCAAGTTTGCCAATATTGCCACCCTTAAAAAACAAGGGGTTAACAACAAAACTGTCGGTTGTAATGGCAATTTTAGCCGACCCGTTTACAACGGCGCTGTCTTCCATCATATCAAGCACATCATTTTTATACGAAGCAGCAAAAATCTTTTCTATCAGTTCTTTGGTAGACTGTCCACCACTACCGTGAGCAAGTGTGATTTTCATAAAATATTATCCTTTGTTATTGTAATAATTAAAACAACTTCCCTCGTGCGATACCATACAAGCACCAACAGGGGAGCTAGGAGTGCAAACCTTTCCAAAAAGGGGACATTCTTCGGGTCTTTTAAGACCTGTTATAACTTCGGCACAGGAACAACCTTTAGGCATAAAGTCTTCATAAAGACCATCACTTCCTGCGTCGAAAAACGCATATTCATCTTTAAGCCTAACGCCCGAATTTTCAATAACACCAAGTCCACGCCAAGCAGCAGGGCAAGGTTCAAAATATTTTGAAGTTAAAGCATAAGACTTTTCGTTGCGTTCTTTGGTTACTGCTTCGGTGTAAAGGTTTTTAACTACACCCTTACCGTTAAGTTTTACAAGTGCCCAAATTGCAGCCAAAAGCTGTTCGCCTTCAAAGCCTGCAACTACAAACGGAATACCGAATTTTTCGGCAAACGGTGCAAAAACATCACTTCCCGTAATAACGCTAACGTGGCCGGGCGCAATCATACCGGTAATGTTGTTTTCGGCAGAAAGCACCTTGTCAATTACCATTGGCATTGTTTTAAGGGCGCAAAGAAGTTTAATGTTTTTAATATCTTGCTTTATAATTTCTTCTAATAATACAGCATAAAGTGGGGTTGTGGTTTCAAAACCAACTGCAGCAAAAACAAAGGTAGTATGGGGGTCTTCTTTTGCAACATTTATAAGGTCAAGTGGAGAATAAACCATAAGTATTCTGCCACCTTGTGCCTTTGCATCATCAAGTGAAATTTTGCTTCCCTTAACCCTTATCATATCGCCAAAACTGCATACACAGGTATTAGGCTTTAAAGAAAGCTCGCAAAGCTTATCAATATACGAAGCAACGGTTACACAAACAGGGCAACCGGGGCCTGTAATAAGTCTAATTTTGTCTGACAACATACTTTCAATTCCATTTTCAACAATAGAAGCAGTATGTGTGCCACAAACCTCCATTAAGGTAACAGGCTCGCCGTCATACTCTTTAAGAAAAGAAATAATTTCTTTTATTTTATCCATTTTCTATTTCCTTTATCATATTGAAAAGTTCACGCATATTTTCAGCTTCTTCACGGTCTAACTTTTGAATAACAAGACCTGCGTGAACAAGCACAAAATCGCCAACCTTAACATCCACAACGCCTGTATGAGCGCGAACAATATTTCCCGAAAAGTTAACGGTAGCAATACTGTCTTCAATTTTTTCAATTAAACCGGGTAACGCAACGCACATAATTTATTCCTTTCCTGCAACAAAAAGTTGACCTAAAGCAATGCCGCCATCGCCCGATGGCACCTTTTCATTCATATAAACCTTAAAACCACATTCCGTAAGCTTTTTCTTTAAAATAAGGGTCAGAATACGGTTTGCAAACGTACCGCCCGAAAGGGCGATTTTTTCGATATTTTGCTTTACTGCAACACGGGTTAAACCGTCTGCCAAAGCAATATGGAATCCAAGCGCTAAAGCGTGTGGGTCTGCGCCACTATCAAGCGCTTTTTTAATATCGCAAACAAGCTTAACACTATCAAGCTCGTCTTCATTATACTCTAAATTAACAGGGTAGGCAACAATACCTTTTTTTATGGCAAAACTTGCCGCATTTTCAAGGGCTGTTGCACACATACCTTCGTAATGGTTGTAGTCCCCAAAACCTAAAAGGCAGGCAACTGCATCAAAAAGTCTGCCACAGCTTGAAGAAGCAACACAGTTAATGTTGTTTTTAATAGCAGCTGCAACAATTTCTGCATCACAGGCAGGCATAATATTTTCGGGTACAGTTTCGCCACCTGCAATTAAAAAGCATGCAAGCGATTCTGCTGCATTTTTAGAAAGTTCATCGCCACCACACATTTTAACGGTTTTAAGGTGGGCAATTCGCTTATATTCGTTATTGTAGCAAAGCAGAGCTTCGCCACCCCATACTTCGCCATTTTCGCCGTATCCTGTTCCGTCTAGCGCAAAACCTAAAACTTCATCTAAATTATGTTCAGCCATAACCGATGCAATATGTGCGTGATGATGTTGAACCTTAATAGCCTTAATGTCGTACAAATCTTCCGAAAGTTTGGAACTAAAATATGCAGGATGCATATCGGATGCTGTAATGTCGGGCTTAAAACCAAATAATGCAGATATATGTTTTGCCGATTTCTTGTAAACTTCGGCGCAACCTTCGTCTTCTAGATCTCCAAAGTGTTGCGAAAGCACAGCCTTGCCGTTTTTATAAAAGCCCAAGCAGGCTTTAAGGTCGCTTCCTGCAGCAAAAATGGTTTTTTCGCCAAGATTTAAAGGGATACTTGCAGGGGCAACGCCACGGCCACGCCTTAAAATATGGCTTTTACCGTCAAGCACATAATAAATAGAATCATCAAGTGAAGTAATAATATCTCTGTCGTGGTACAAAACTCCGGCAAGGAAATCGGAGTTTTCAAAAATTTGCAGCATCTGCTCGTTGTCTGTAATAATAGGCTCGCCCGAAATATTTCCACTTGTCATTATAATTGGGCCAAGTGCTTTTGTAAGCATATACTGAACAGGGTTAGAAGGCAGCATTGCGCCTAAAAAACGGCTGCCGTTCGATGCAGAAATAAAGGCATATTCGTTTTTTTCTACCAAAACAATAGGTTTCGCAAAATCGTTTAAAAGACCTTCTTCGGTTTCGTTAACACTAGCAAAAACTTTAACTTCATCTAACGAATTAAACATAACTGCAAAAGGTTTTTGCTCGCGAAGCTTAAGGTTTCTTAATTTATTTATGGCTTCTTCATTTTCTGCCAAACACACAAAATGGTATCCACCAATATCTTTAACGGCAATTACACCACCGTTTTTTATGGTGGCAATAGCGCTGTCAAGTGGTTCTGTTTCGCTTACGTTTCCACGCCACATAAGTTTAGGCCCACACTCCTTGCAGGCAACCGTTTGGGCGTGCAGTCTACGGTCGGTGGGGGAAGTGTATTCTTCCTTACATTTATCGCACAGCGCAAACTTACCCATAAGCGTATTTTCACGGTCATAGGGTAGTTTATTTATAATAGAATATCTGGGTCCACAGGCAGCACAACTTATAAAGGGGTGCTGATGTCTACGGTCAGATTTGTTTTCAAGTTCAAGAAGACAACCTTCACAGGTTGCAATATCGGGTATAATTTCGGGTAAAAATCGGTCGTCTGTATCGCTTTCAATAATAGAAAAGCCTTCGCCCGTAAATTCTTCACAGTCTTCAATATCAACACTAAAAAATTTTGCCTCTTTTGGCAATAAAGAAACAAGGCGTCGGAGGAATTCCTCCGACACCTGGTTATCACACTTAATGACAATTTCGGCGTTTCCGCCAAGATTTCGGGCTGTACCCGAAAGTAGCATACTGTCTGCAACCTTCTTGCAGCAGGGTCTAAAACCTACACCCTGCACGATGCCGGTTATAAATATTCTTTTTGTCATTCGGTTTCTATGCTATCAATAGCCATTTCCTTTCCAATTTCACTGGGAACACCTGGGGTGCCGCAATGGGGACATTCAAAATGGAAGGGTTTTTTCATAAAGAGTTCGCCACAGCTTGGGCATTTAAGCATAGACTTAACTGTTCTGACTGTTACGGGAACGTCTTCACAACAAGTGCCCACAGCATTTATTTCAATATTCATAATAACTGCTTCGGGTGAAAAACCACTAGATTCGCCAATTACAAGGTTAATTCTTGTAACCTTTGTATGCCCTCTTTCTTCAAGGGCCATCTGAGCGTGTTCAATAATATGAACGGCTTCGTGATGTTCGTGCATAAAGATTTCTCCTTATTTCATATCAATACATTTCTTGGGGCATTTGTAAGCGCAAATTGCACAGTGAATGCACTTTTCTTCATCAACAACCCAAGTTTTGTTTTCTCTGTCTACGGTAATAGCGTCCTGAGGACAAGCCTTACCACAAATACCACAGAATACGCAAGCATCAAGGTTTGCGTCGGGCATAGCTTCAACATCGTAACCCGATTTGAATTCGGGTTCAGCTACTGCATCGGCAGCAGAAGATGCCGACATTTCAATACACTTCTTGGGACACTTGTCAACACAAAGACCACAAGATACGCAAGAATCTGCATCAAGCTTCCATACTTTATTAGCACGGTCTACGGTAAGTGCGCCCTGTGGGCAGTTTTTAGCGCAAAGTGTGCAGTAAACACAGCTATCAAGGTCTGCCTTGGGAAGTGATGCGCCGTCGTCAGCAGCCTTTTCTTCTACTACTGCAGTAGCAGTTTCAGCATCAACCATAGCAATACACTTTTTGGGGCATTTATAGTAACAAATACCACAGTGAATGCATTTTTCTTCGTCTACTATCCACTTTTTAGAATCTCTGTCCATTTCAATTGCGCCTTGTGGGCAAGCAGAAGCACAAAGACCACAGTAAACGCAAGCGCTTAAATCTGCCTTTGGTAAATCGTCAACATCGTAAGGTGCAAGCGCAACCTCACTCTTGGTTTGGTCAGCGCCCATTTCAAGACACTTTTTAGGACATTTTTCGGTGCAAAGACCACAAGAAACACAAAGTGTTTCGTCAAGCTTCCAAGATTTAGAAGCTCTGTCTACCGAAATAGCACCCTGAGGACAATTTTTAGCGCAAAGACCACAGTAAACGCAGGTATCAAGGTCGCAGTTAGGCATAGCAGCACCTGTGTTTTCACTTACTTCGGCACCTGCTTTGGTAAAGGTGTCAACAGTTTTAGTGGTGCTTGGTGCAGTGTAGTTAACATCGCTTGAAAGAACCTTTTTAGGACAACCAACAACGCAGTTTTCGCATTGTACGCAGCCCATACGGTCAATAGACCAAGTACCCTTATTTCTGTCTACCTTAATAGCAGCAGAAGGACACTTCTTTTCGCAAAGACCACAGAAAATACAGTTATCAATATCAATAACAATGCTGCCTCTTGTGCGTTCGGGGAATTCTCTTTTGTTGTAGGGGTATCCGTATGTAGCAGGCTTTTTAAATAAAGCCTTTAAAACACCACCTGTAAAAGAACCATATTTATTCATTTTACTTTCCCCCTTATCTTTCGGTACAGCTTACGCAGGGGTCGATAGTAAGAACTAAAATCGGAACGTCTGCGAAGTCGCAACCCTCAAGAATTTTAACGAGGGAAGGAATGTTAGCAAAGGTTGGTGTACGAACACGAGCTCTGTTTAAGAACTGTGTACCGTCGCCACGGAAGTAGAATACAGCTTCGCCACGGGGCTGTTCAAGACGAACAAAAGCTTCGCCGTTGGGGTTACCCTTAACGTCTACTGCAATAGGACCTTCGGGAATTTTAGCTACAGCCTGACGAATGATGTTGAAAGATTGGAAAATTTCGTTAATACGAACTTCGCAACGGGCAAAGCTGTCGCAGTCTTTTCCTGTAATAATATCAAAATCGATATCGCCGTAAGCAGCGTAGCCAAGTTTTCTTGTATCGGTCGCAATGCCTGCTGCTCTCATCATAGGGCCAACTGCGCCGTTAATAATAGCGTCTTCTTTGGTAAGAATACCAACGCCTTTAAGACGGTTAGCAACGGTATAATCTTTTAAGAATACGTTAGTAAGCTGACGAACTTCTTCTTCCATTTTGTCGAACATATCAACAAAGGTACGAAGCATGGAGTTGTCCATATCTTTAAGAACGCCACCAATTTTGTTAACCGAGAAAATTACACGGCCACCGGTAGAAGCTTCAAACATATCAAGGATAGTTTCTCTCATTCTCCAGCAGTGCATAAATAAGCTTTCAAAACCAAAAGCGTCTGCTAAAAGGCCAAGCCATAAAAGGTGGCTGTGAAGACGGGACATTTCGCACCAGATAGTTCTAAGATATTTAGCTCTGTCGGGAATTTCAACGTCCATAATGCGTTCAATACCTTCAGCATAACCCATTCCGTGCATAAAGGAACAAATACCACAGATACGTTCAATAACGTACATATAGTCGTGGAAATTACGCTTTTCAACTAATTTTTCAAGACCTCTGTGAACGAAACCAATAGAGGGGATAGCCTCTACAACCTTTTCGTCTTCAAGAACAAGGTCAAGGTGAATAGGTTCGGGAAGAACCGGATGTTGAGGGCCAAAAGGCACAATACTTCTTTTACTCATAATTTAGTTCCTCCTTACTTAAATGGTGTTTCGACAGCAATGTCGTAAAGTTTGTTTTTATAGTCAAGTGCGATGTATTTAATCTTAATGCCGAAAAGTTCGCTCATTTCATTTTCATAAAGGAAAGCGTTGGGGAAAATAGAAGAGATACTTTCAATTTCGGTATCTTCGTCTATTGAAACCTTGTAGTTAATGAAATCATAATCTTTTACAAAGGAATAAAGAAGGTCAAATCCATCTTTAGTGCGAACCGAGCAAATTTGGGATAAACGTGCTCCAATTCCTCTCATCTCAAGAGCCATAAGAGAAAGATCAGCAAACTCTATGGTTGTTAATTTATAAGCTTCTCTCATTATTTTGTAGCCCCTTTCTGTTTCTTTGCGGCTTTAAATGCCTTTTGCTTTTCATCTAAAACGCCAAGTGCCTTAACAACGCCATCAATAATAGCTTCGGGACGAGCAGCGCAACCGGGAACATAAACGTCTACCGGAATAGCCTTGTCTACACCACCAATAATATTGTAAGCGTCTTTGAAAACGCCACCGTTGCAAGCGCAAATACCAACAGCAACAACAACCTTGGGTTCGGGCATTTGGTCATAAAGTTGTTTAACAACTGCCTTATTCTTTTCGTTAATGCCACCGGTAACAAGGAAAATGTCGGCATGCTTGGGGTTACCTGTGTTAATAATACCAAAACGTTCAACGTCGTAAACAGGGGTAAGACAAGCAAGAACTTCAATATCACATCCGTTACAGCTAGAGCCGTCGTAGTGAAGAAGCCAAGGTGATTTTGTAATTTTAGCCATATCTTTATACCCCCTTAAAAAATGTATTCTAATACAAGCAGATTAAGTCCGCCGCATACAATGGTAACGCCCCAAGCGAGCTTTACCATAAGTTCCCACTTAACACGTGCGCTAATGTTATCGATTATTGTTTCAAAGAAATAAACAATAAGTGTAGCCACAACAGCAAGGGGAATACTCCACCAATCGTTAGATAAGAAGAATAATGCTACAACACCAAGTAAGAATGTGTTTTCGTACCAGTGAGCAACCTCTATCATACCAAGGTTTCTACCCGAAAGGTCGGTGGTAACACCCTTAACAAGCTCTTGGTGAGCGTGGTGTGATGTAGAAATATCGAAGGGTGATTTTCTAAACTTAATTGTAAGTATAAACAAGAAGCCAAGGAAAATACCGGGAAGATATATAATAGAAGGAATATCGCTAGTAGCAATATCAATAATCTTAAAGCTTCCTGTGCCACCGTTCATAATGCCTGTAGCCATATAAAAACCAACGGCAGTAATAAGAACCATAGGTTCGTAAGCTAACATCTGCATCATTTCACGTTGTGCGCCCATGGTTGACATAGCCGAGTTGGAAGATGTAGCAGCAAATACCAAGAACATAGCAGCTGTAGAAAGTGCAAGGAAAACAAGAAGAATGTCAACCCCTGCAAAGAAAAGGGCGCCGGTTAAAATCATTAAAAGTAAAAAGCTGAAAGCAATTACAAACTGACCACCGTTAAGGGATAAAGTTTCTTTAGAAAAAAGCTTTGCAACATCATAGAAAGGCTGGAACACAGAAGGACCACGTCTGCCCTGCATACGAGCAGAAAATTTACGGTCAAGACCTGCAAGGAGTCCTGCAATAAGACCACCAACTAAAATATAAATTACAGCAGATATAACTCTATAAAGTATCATTACAGAACACCTCCTATAGTAAGAACTGCGCCGATTATGAAGCCGGCTGCAGCAACCCATGTTGCAACGGTCATAAGACGGTCGGTACCAATTAAATCAGAAAGATACCAGTTAGCGTGGTACATTGTACGCTCTTCGTCGAATGCGCCAACATAATGGCGTTCGTCGCCGGTATCAATACCCGACATGTAAATTGTTGTTTGCTTGGTTTTCATAAAGCGTGTAGCAATGAAACCAATAACAATTACAAGGGCAAGAACAATAATCATAAGAATAAGAATATAAAGGTTTTCATCCGAAAGAACAGGCTTGAAATCGGCAATGCCGTAAAGTGAATTTACAATTGGTGTAACAAGGCTGCCCGAAAGGAAGGGGAATACAAGACAAAGAGCTACCATCATAACGGTATGGCCTGCAATAGAAATCCATTGGTCAAGGCTGGTAGTATCTTTTCTTCTAATGGTGGGACGAGCATAAGCTAAAAGCTTACTAATCCATTTTGTCCAGTAGAAAAGGGTAGTAGCAGAACCAAAAGCAAGAAGTAAAACAAGAATAATGTTTCCTGCATCTACAAATGCCTGAAGTGCGCTCCACTTTGAAATAAGCATTCCAAAAGGAGCTAAATACATACCTGCAATACCTATTGTCATTGCAACAGCAAGCGCGGGATATCTTTTAATAAGACCGTGCATATCTTCAATGTTACGGCTTCCGGTTGCGTGTTCAACAGAACCAACAGTTTGGAAAAGAAGCGATTTAGATACGCAGTGGAACATCATAAGGAATATAGCTGCCCAAATGGTTTCGGTAATACCAACACCACAGCAAGCAACAATAAGACCAAGGTTGGAAATGGTTGAATAAGCAAGAACCTTTTTACCGTCGGTGTGTGTAATTGCACGAATGGAAGCTACGAAGAATGTGAAGCCACCAATAAGAGCAACGGTAAGGCCAACAATGTTGCCTGTCATGGCAGGAGCTATACGGATAAGTAAGTAGATGCCTGCCTTAACCATGGTTGCCGAGTGTAAGAGTGCAGAAGAAGGTGTAGGAGCCACCATTGCGCCCATAAGCCAGCGAGAGAATGGAAGCTGTGCAGACTTGGTAAGTGCTGCAAGAGCAAGGCAGATAAGGGGAATTTCAATAGCAGGGTCGGCTGCATTCACAAGGTCTTTAAGGTTAAAGATGTGAAGTTTAAGTGCTGCGTAACCAATAGCAGCAGCGAAACCAACACCACCAAGAAGGTTCATCCATAAAGCACGGAAGGAATTATCCACAGCTTCTTTGGTTTTTGTGTAACCAATAAGAAGGAAGGATACAACCGATGTAATTTCCCAGAAGAAATACATCCAAATAAGGTTAGCAGAAAATACTATACCAAACATAGCGCCAAGGAAAACGAAAAGCATAGCGCAGAAGAAAGAACGTCTGTCTTTTACTTCGCTTCCGTGGTGATGGTGGTAGTCTTTAAGGTAACCTACTGCATAAACACAGATAAGACCACCAACAACTGCTATCATAAGGCAAAGAATAAGGGTAAGATTATCGCAGAAGAGATAATCGTTCACAGCGTGTGCATTACCCGAAAGTTCTAGCCAAGCAATAAAACAGGTTTGAACAATAGAAAGAAGTGCTGCATAGTACTTTTTATACTTAAAGCTAAGGTATGTAATAATACCCATAAGTATAAATTCAATAGCAAGCATTCCGTAGTTAACGGTGCCGACAACATCAAAGCCACCAATCTTAAAATCGGTTGGAATGAAGCTTTGTTCCTTGCCAAAATTAAGTACCACAAAAACAATTGTTGCGGCAATAATTACGGCACTGCTTATGTAAACAGAAACTTTGCGAACGGTGTTATTCTTCACAACAGCCTGACACACAGCGGCAAGGAAAGGAAATAAGATTAAAAGTGCGATAAATAGTTCCATAACCAAAACCTTTCTTTGAATTATTAATATGAAAAAGACCATATTAACGCATCATAATAATATTTATATAATATGATACGATTTTTAGCGAAAAAAGTCAACAGTATTATAGCACAATATTGATATTTTTTTAACAAAGTTTTTGTATGTTTCGACAAAAATCAAAAAATTGTATTTCTAACTAAACAAAAATAACCCCGAAGGCATTATCCTTCGGGGTTATTTATTAACTTAATAATCTTTCATCTGCTTAATATATCTAAAGGTTTCTTCTTCGCCCTTGTCGCGAAGCATAATAAGCAGTTCTTCAAGCTTTGCAGCCGTTTCCTTGTGCATTTTATCGCCGGCCCTGCCACGCGTAAAATAATCAATAGGGTGTGCATCTGTGTACTTTTCGCCCTGATATATTTTACTTGCAGCCACTCGGTCGCAAAACATTTCCTTAAAAAATACCGTTGGCATTTTTACAGGTTCATACATTTTTGTTTCGGGGTTAACATCGGTCCAATATTCAAAATGGTGGCGATTTCTGCCCTTGTGGTGCATCCACGCTTTAGAATAGCCAAAAAGGTCGCGTTCCTTTTCGTTAGGACTTCTGCTGCCCTGAAAATATTTAATTCCCGGTATAAATTCTGTTGGCGAAAATTTCGAAAGGTCGTGAAGCAAACCACGCCAAAAAATTCCTGCCTTAATACAGTGTTTAAGTACCATGTGTCTGTGCTTTAGGATAACCGATAAATGTTTTATTGGGTGTATCATAATTAAGCCTTTACATCAAAAACTTCTTTAAGTGCTGCAAGCTTTCTTTCGGCGTCTGCTTTGTTTTCGCCACGTACGCAGTAGTAAACCTTGCATTTAGGTTCTGTGCCGGAAGGTCTAATTGCTACAAAGCTTCCGTCTTCAAGGTTAAAACGAAGAACGTTAGAAGGAACAAAATCTTCGGGTGGGTTTAAAAGGAAGTCTTCGGTAGAAACAACCTTAATACCTGCAGCTTCTTTTATTGGGTTCTTTCTCATATCTTCAAGTAACGCATTCATTTTGTCGCTACCGTCTGCACCTCTAAAGAAGGTGGAAGACTGTGTGTCAAGATAATAACCGAACTTGTCGGCTAAATCGTCTAACACATCAACAAGGGTCTTGCCTTGCTTTTTATAGTAGTCGGCAGCTTCGCAGAACATAAGTGAAGCCTGAACAGCATCCTTATCTCTTGCAAAATCGCCAATAAGGCAACCGTAGCTTTCCTCATAACCGAAAACATAGTTCTTGTCGCCTTTAGCGTTGTGCTTGTGAATTTTATCGCCAATAAACTTAAAGCCTGTAAGTGTCTTTTCAACGTCAACACCAAAAGATTCTGCAACCCTGTCGCCAAGTGTTGAAGTAACAACAGTGTTAATCATAACAGGGTTTTCGGGCATGCTGCCTTGCTCGGTCATACGTGTAAGTATATAGTGAAGCAAAATAGCGCCGGATTGGTTGCCTGTAATAAGTTTATAATCGTCGCCACAGTTAATAACAGCGCCAAGACGGTCGCAGTCGGGGTCGGTGGCAATAGCAATGTCTGCGCCGTGTTCCTTCATAAGTTCAATTGCTGCTTCGTAAGCTGTAGGAACTTCGGGGTTGGGGCTTTTTGTGCCACTAAAATCGGGATCGGGGTCGCACTGCGATAAAACAGGAAGCACCATATAACCTGCTTCGTCTAAAACATCGCGTACAGGAATATTACCTGTGCCGTGCTGTGGTGTGTAAACAACCTTTATGTTGCGGTCTTGGTCAAAGTCGAACTGTAAAGCAAGAACTTCTTCGTAGTAAATTTCGTCAATTTCTTCGCCTACAATTTCAACAAGCTCGCCTGCTTCTTCTAAAGATAAGAACTTAACACCAAGCTCGTCGGGTACAGCGTTAACAAAACCTGTTACTTCGTCTGCAAAGTGGGGAACAAGCTGACAACCGTTTTTGTCGTAAAGCTTATATCCGTTATATTCGGGTGGGTTGTGTGAAGCAGTAATAACTACGCCGCCAAAACAACCAAGGTATCTTACAGCAAAGGAAAGTTCAGGTGTTGTTCTAAGGCTTTCAAAAAGGTACGATTTAATACCGTTAGCTGCAAGCACGCCTGCTGTAATTTCTGCAAATTCACGGCTCATTCTACGGTTATCGTGCGCAATAACAATGCCGTCTTCTTTAGCAGCTTCGCCCTTGGAAAGAATATAATCTGCAAAGCCTTTTGAAGCCTTTGCAACGGTATAAATATTCATTCTGTTGCTGCCGGCACCAATTACGCCGCGAAGACCTGCAGTGCCAAATTCTAAATCTTTATAAAAGCGGTCTTTAATTTCGGCTTGGTCGTCGCTGATAGCTTTAAGTTCAGCTACAGTTTCCTTATCCGAATGTTCTAACCAGTAGTTATATTTTTCTAAAAAACTCATTTTTGCCACCTCGAAAAATTTTAACTACATCATTATATCAAATAAATTTAGATTTTACAACAGATTTATAGACATTTTTCTTCAACAAACCACCTATTTTCTTCTAAAAACAGGTAAGTTTCGGTCAAATTTATCCTGCAAGTGTATCTTATGCCTGCTCCACCTGCCTTAAGCGATGCTGCAGGACGCACATCAAGAACCTTGTCCACAAAAAAAGAAGTGCCGTCATTCCATAAAATTTTAAGGGGAATAATAGCGCCTTCGCTTGTAAATCTTGCTGTAACTTCAACATAGGTTTTTTTGTAATTCATTAAAGTCTAAACCACCCTTCAGGATGCACCTTGTGTTCTTCGTATGGGTCAAAATCTGTAAGCTTAATATCGGTCATTTGCGAAGCCTTTTTTACACAGTCATTTCCAAATCTGCATTTAAGGCTGTCAACTGTTTTTTCTAACTTTTCGTACCTTATGTTCGCCTTGGCTTCGCCAAAAAGATCAAACTGAACGGTGCCGTTTTCGTCTTCTAAATTAAAGGCGTAAATGCCAACACTTCTAATACAAAAAGGCTTAAAAACATTGTTTTTAAAAAGCTCCATAGCAGCGTGCAAAAGCACCCTTTCGGATGCAGTAGAATAGCTTAAAGAAAGCTGTCTTGTAATGGTTTTAAGCTCGGAATTTCTTACCGAAATACCCACGCTTTTTGCCTTAAAACCACTGTCTCTAAGCCTTCTTGCTACCGTTTCGCACAAGACCGAAAAAGTCAGTTTCACATCTTCGTCATCTACTAAATCTCTTGGCGCAGTTACCGAATTTCCAACAGATTTTATACCCCGTTTATGATCTTGATTTTTAACAGCACTGTCTTCTTTTCCACTTGCAAAAGCGTGAAGCATATAGCCGTTCACGCCAAGAAAAGAGCAAAGATTTTCGGGGGAAGTTCTTGCAATGTCTCCAATTGTAAATAGACCCCTTGCAAGCAATTTTCTTTCGGTTGCAGGGCCAATATAAAGCAAGTCGCGAACGGGTAGGGAATATATTAAATCTTTATAATTTTCCCTTGTAAAAACCGTAACTGCATCGGGCTTTTTAAAGTCGGAACCAAGCTTTGCAAAAACTTTGTTCCACGAAACGCCAATTGAAACGGTAATGCCAAGTTCGTACTTTATGGTCTTCCGTATTTCTTCGGCTAAAAGCCTGCCTTCTTCTATGCCGTTTACGTTGTCGGTAACATCAAGCCAACATTCATCAAGTCCAAACGGCTCCACCATATCGGTATAACGGCAATAAATATTTCTCGCCATGTTGGAAAATCGTACATAAAGCGGATAATTCGGCGGAACCACAACAAGATTAGGGCATTTATTAAAAGCCTGCCATAA
>JAFOFE010000012.1 GCA_017387475.1 Clostridia bacterium
ACGGCGAAAGACACACCAACAACATCGAACGCTCTATTGAAGCTGCATGTATTAAGCATATGGGCGTTAGTAAGGCAGACGTTGATGGCCTTTACCCCAAAATTGCTGAAATTCCTTTCGATTCTGACAGAATGCTTATGACTACCGTTACAGCCATTAACGGCAACCCTGTGTCTATTACTAAAGGCGCGCCTGAAGTAATTTTAAACAAATGTCTTGATATTGATAAAAAACAACTTGAAGATATTGTTAGCGCTTATGCTAAAGACGGGTTAAGAGTTATGGCAGTTGCTATAAAGCAACTCACCGAAATTCCTGCAAACCCCAATACCGAAGAACTTGAAAACGAATTAACCTTTATAGGAATTATAGGTATTGAAGACAATATTTCAAGCAAAGCTGCAAAAGTTTGTAAAGAAGCTTTAAGCCTTGGCATTAAAACCATAATGGTTACAGGTGACCACATAGATACAGCTATTGCAATTAGCCAAAAAGCCGGAATTATTTCCAGCGCCGAAGAAGCAATAAATGGTGAAGAACTTGCAAAAATAGACGACGAGCAACTTGTAGAATGTATTTCAAAATATTCTGTATTTGCAAGAATATCACCACAAGATAAACTTCGCATAGTTAATGCATTAAAGGCAAATGGCGAAAAGGTTCTTATTACAGGAGATAGTGTTAACGATTCTGTTGCTTTGAACGAAGCAGATTTCGGCTGTGCGCTTGGCACAACTGCTTCTGATTTAGTTAAAGATTCTGCCGATATGATAGTCGAAAACAACCACTATTCTTCCATTATTTATGCAATTAGGGAAAGTAGTAAGGTTGTTTCAAATGTTAAAAAAGCGTTATTACATTTACTAACCGTTAGCATCTCATTTGTTTTAATAACAATGTTCGGCCTAATGTTTTTCGGAATTCAACCACTTTCAGCTCCGGCTTTAATCGTTGCAGGAATTATATTAATTGCCATTCCACTTATTGCTATATTCTTTGATAAATCGTTATGCGACAATAAGCAGAAAAAAGCAAATAAGCTATTTAACAAAGCATTTTTAACTAATGTGGCAATTTCTGCATTAATTATAACAATTCTATCCCTTTTAACCGTTGGCGTTAGTTCAGTTAAAGATGGCGCAGTATTTGTTGTTTTGTTCCTTGGCTTAACTTCGCAAGCAATTAATGTTTTACTAAATAATTCGATCTTGTCATTAAGTTTCTTAAAGCAAAAGTTCAGCATTTTAATCTGTTTTGCAACCATTATCCTTTTATTAGCAGTAATTCTTTCCCCTGTTTCCACACTAATTTCTTTTACTGCTTTATCATCAATTGGTTGGCTATTTGGCATTATAACTTTTGTTAGCGTACTTCTTGTAAACGAAATAGTAAAATTCAAAATGTAAAAAAACACGGTGTCGTTTGACACCGTGTTTTTTATCTTAACAATGAAATAGCGCTTTTAAGATTTGACAAGCCTATTATTTCTATTTGATCTTTTAGTGATGCTAGTTGCTTTAAGCATGCTTTAGGAACAACACAGGTTTTAAAGCCAAGTCTTTGTGCTTCTTTAACTCTTTCTGCAATTCTAGGAATAGAACGTATTTCGCCCGACAAACCAATTTCACCAAAAATGACCATATCTTCAGGAATTGGAAAATCACGCACACCAGAAACAAGTGCCATTGCAACAGCAAGGTCAACTGCCGGTTCATCTAACTTTAGTCCACCAACAATGTTTAAGTATGCGTCTAGACTTGAAAAATAAAGTCCTTCGCGTTTTTCTAGTACAGCTAATATTAGATTAAGTCTGTTAAAATCGAAGCCTGTAGACATTCTTCTTGGGTTTCCGAAGTTGGTTGTTGTTACAAGTGCTTGTACTTCGGCTAGTATTGGTCTTGTGCCTTCAATTATACAGGTAATTGCCGAACCTGAAACTCCACTTATTCTGCCTGAAAGAAGCATTGCAGACGGATTTTCAACTTCTTCAAGACCAGCTTCGGTCATTTCAAATACACCGATTTCATTAGTAGAACCAAAACGATTCTTAACAGCTCTTAAAATTCTATAAGCTTGGTTGCGCTCACCTTCAAAATAAAGCACTGTATCAACAATATGTTCAAGCACCTTAGGTCCTGCAATTTCGCCACCCTTATTTACGTGGCCTACAATAATTACAGGTATATCTAAACTCTTGCCAATATTAAGAAGCATATTTGCCGATTCTCTAACCTGAACTATACTTCCACTTGAAGAAGATAATTCTTCAATTTTCATTGTTTGAATGGAATCTATCATAACAATATCAGGTTTCGTATCAGAAATATAATCGCATATAGACAACACGTCGGTTTCTGCCATTACGCTAACATTATCGCTATTAACGCCAAGTCTGTTTGCCCTTAACTTGATTTGTACGGCAGATTCTTCGCCCGAAACATATAAAAGTTTTAAACTACTGTCTATATTCTTGCAAATTTGAAGCAATATTGTTGATTTACCTATACCGGGATCGCCACTAATTAATGAAACAGAGCCTTTTACAAGTCCTCCACCAAGCACTCTATCTAGTTCAGGTATGTTGGTTTTAAACCTATGTTCATTAAGCACAGTAATTTCATTAATTGTTTTTGCTGCAACCTTTCTTGAAACAGCCTGTGTAGCAACCGTTTTAACTGCAGAAACAATTTCTTCTTCCATTGTGTTCCACTCGTTACATTTTGGGCATTTACCAACCCATTTGGGCGATTCTGCACCACATGCACTACAAACATATACAGTTTTAATTTTTCCTGCCATTTATGTTCTCCTATTTATAATATTCTAAAATACCACAAAAAATTGAATATGCCATTTTTGACTGATATTCATCATTTTTTAAAAGTTTTAAATCGCTTGAATTACTTAAAAAACCACATTCCACAATAACAGAAGGTATTGTAGATTTTTTTAATAAGAAAATAGAATTGTCTGCTTTCTTAACAACTCTATTGTTTTCACGTTGTAAAAAGCTAATTATTGCGTTTTGAAGCGTTTCTGCTAATGGTTTAGAGTTATCATTATTTGACGAATAAAACACCTGTGCGCCCTTTGCAGAAGACGTAGTGAACTTATTTAGATGAATGCTAATAAAAATTGCGTCGGGGTTTTCGTTAATAATGTTAAGACGTCTATACATATCACTTTTTTTACGCTCTGCTATAGACTTCGATTCATCTGCTTCAATTCCAAAATCATTTTCGCGAGTCATTATAACTTCGAATCCACCAAGCTTGCAAAAGTGTTTAAGTTTTAAAGCTAAATTCAAATTTATATTCTTTTCAAGCGTGCCATCGTCAGCTTGTGCGCCACCATCGAAACTACCGTGACCTGCATCAATTATTATTTTACCTTGCCAAACCTTGTTGGCTGCACTTGAAGCTATAACAGCATCATCTAGCTTAATTAAAAATAACGAAGCAATTAAAGATATAACTAAAAAAATAAATGCAACCTTTCTCAGAAACGCTCACCCCATAGAAATATATATAATTCTATGAAATGGGTAGCATATTTATTATATTGCAGATATAAATTTTTTGCAATAATAAGATAAAAGAAAAGCCCCCGAATAATCGGGGGCTTTTCTGCTATTTAGGAGTAGTGTAACTTACAGTTACATCGGCTGTAGAGCCTTTGTACTTAATTCTAGCATACTTTGGATAAGTATTGTTATTAAGATATCTATACGCTACAGATGTAAGGTCAATGTAAATATATTCATCCTTTATATCATAAACGATAGGATAAGTATAGTTTACAGGAGTATTTCCTGCCATAAATGTCCATGAACCTAAACCAACAGTAACATTATAGCTACTTGCAACTGTATAAGTACCAGACGCTTCATCATAAGTATAGAATTCAACTACATAATCGCTAGCAGTAGAAGAACCACCAAACACCTTTAAGTACATATCGTTGCGAGTTCTATAGTTATTAAGCTTATGTGTAGAAAGGTCAATATAATCGGTTATATATTCTCCGTCTACATCGGTAATATCTTTTGTTGTTTGAGCAGAAGTCTTACCGTTAGGAGCCATAGCAATATTCATATCATTATCGCGACCGATACGAACAATCTTAATAGTATTGTTATCATAATCTGCAATAACAACATTCACGCAGTTTTCGCTAGCAGTTCCACCTATAGCTGTAGGCTCACCTCTTACACAGTCAGTTTCAGTAGTGATAACAGGAATATTACCTGCAGACTTTGCTCCTTCAATATCAGCATGGTTATCACCAC
>JAFOFE010000013.1 GCA_017387475.1 Clostridia bacterium
ATGGCCATATCTGAATATCCTGAAAAGTCGAAATATATTTGAAAAGCAAAGAAAACAATACCTAACCAAGATGCTACTATGCTTGAAGAATTATATGTATTTTGAACCATTAATTCATACATAGCACCCGAAGTGTTTGCAAGTAAAACCTTTTTTGCAAGGCCACAAATAAATCTAGCAGCGCCTTTATAGGCTTTATTAAAGGAATGTTCCCTTTTACGAAGATAAGCGTCTACATCTTTATATCTAACTATTGGCCCTGCTATTAGTTGTGGGAACATGGTAACGTACGAACCAAAAGAAAGAATATTCTTTTGAACCGATGCGTTTCCCATATAAATATCTATTGTGTACGACATTGTTTGAAAGGTATAAAAAGAAATACCTACAGGAAGCGCCAAACCAAGTGGTTCAAGCCCTGAAAAAACAGGAATTAATGATAGCGTTTTTATAACAAAATCGAAATACTTAAAGAAAAACAAAACAGAAAGATTAATAGAAACACTAGCAATTAATGCAGCTTTTGCCTTTTTAGGTTGTAGTTCTTTAAATTTACCTACAAGAAAGCCACAAATATAATCTACCACGGTTGAAAAAAGCATAATTAAAATATAAATTGGTTCACTCCAACCGTAAAAGGCAAGGCTAGTAAAAAACAAGGCAGCATTTCTTACCGCTAAATATTTTGCAGGAATTATAAAATAAATAAAAAAGCACAAAGGCAGATAGTAGTATATAAATTCAAGAGAAGAAAATACCATATCTTACCTCCATGCTTAGCATTTAAATATTAAATTTATTGTAACAAACCAAACGTTATGTGTCAATCTGTCGTAATTTAAGCATACAACTACATTAAATTCTTTTGCTTACAATAGGGTCATATTTTGCTTTAAATTCAGCAAATCTACCTTCATCAAGAGCTTTTCTAATTTCTTCCATAAAGGTATTATAAAACCATAAATTGTGCATAACAAGAAGCCTTTGTGAAAGCATTTCTTGGCTTTTAAGTAAATGGCGAATATATGCTCTGCCATACTTTCTGCAAACAGGACAGCCACAATTTTCGTCAATAGGACGCATATCTGTTGCGTATTTATTGTTGTTAATATTGATAATACCGTTCCAAGTAAAAAGATGTCCGTGTCTTGCATTTCTTGACGGCATTACGCAGTCGAAAAGGTCTACGCCTCTTTCAACAGCATTAAGAATGTTTGAAGGGGTACCAACGCCCATAAGATAACGAATTTTATTTGCAGGCATATGTGGCTCTACATCTTCAATAGTTTTGTACATTTCTTCTGCAGTTTCGCCAACAGCAAGACCACCAATAGCATAACCGTCAAGATCAAGTTCTGCTATTTCCTTCATATGTGCAATTCTAAGATCGGAATAGGTTGAACCTTGGTTTATACCAAATAAAAGCTGATTTTTATTTATTGTGTCTTCCCTGCTGTTAAGTTCGTCCATTTTAACCTTGCAACGCTTTAACCAACGTGTTGTTCTTGCGCAAGATTCTTTAACATACTTATATTCTGCAGGGTTTTCAATACATTCATCGAACGCCATGGCAATAGTGGAGCCAAGGTTAGACTGTATTTGCATGCTTTCTTCGGGACCCATAAAAATCTTTTTGCCGTCTACATGGCTTTGGAAATTTACGCCTTCTTCCTTAATTTTACGAAGTGATGCAAGCGAAAAAACTTGGAACCCACCACTATCTGTTAAAATTGGTCCATCCCAAGTGGTGAACTTATGAAGTCCTCCACATTCTTTTACAACTTCATCGCCCGGTCTTACGTGCAAATGATAAGTGTTTGAAAGCATTACTTGACAATGCAATTCCTTAAGGTCTTCGGCAGATACTGCGCCTTTTATTGCAGCAGCAGTTGCAACATTCATAAAAGCAGGAGTCTGCACAGTGCCGTGAACAGTTTCGAACTGCGCTCTTCTAGCCTTGCCTTCAGTTTTAAGTAATGTGAATTTTGATTTTTGCATTTTTACTCCTATTCAATAAACATTGCGTCGCCAAAACTAAAAAATCTATACTTTTCGGCAACAGCTGTGTTGTAAGCATTCATTGTGTTTTCATATCCTGCAAAGGCAGAAACAAGCATAATTAATGTGCTTTCAGGCAAATGAAAATTAGTAATAAGCGCATCCATACATTTGAATTTATATCCTGGATAAATGAAAATTTCGGTGTCGCCTGAACATTCCTTAATTTCGCCAAAGTAGGTAGCTGCACTTTCAAGTGTTCTGCAACTAGTGGTGCCAACGCATATAACTCTGCCACCGTTTTTCTTTGTATCGTTTATAAGCTTTGCAGTAACATCAGGAATCATATAATGTTCCGAATGCATTTTGTGGTCGGTAATTTCTTCGGCTTTAACGGGTCTGAATGTGCCAAGACCAACGTGTAAAGTTACATAACCAATGTTAACGCCTTTTTCTTGTAATTGGCTTAACATATCTTCGGTAAAGTGCAAACCTGCTGTGGGTGCTGCAGCCGAGCCAAGCTCTTTAGAATAAACGGTTTGATAGCGTTCCTTATTTTCTAGTTTTTCGGTAATATAGTGTGGAAGTGGCATTTGACCTACTTCATCGAGCAAAGAATAAAACTCGCCCGAATAGTTAAACTTAATTATTCTATTTCCTTCGGGCGTGGCTTCCATAACCGTACACGAAAGTTTATTAGAAAAGGCAAATTCTGTGTTAGGTTTTGCACGTCTGCCCGGACCTGCTAATGCTTCCCAAGTATCGTTTCCAAGGTTTTTAAGCAATACAAACTCTACAACAGCGCCTGTATCTTTTTTAGTGCCGAAAATTCTTGCAGGAAGCACCCTTGTATTATTTAAAATAAGGGTATCGCCTTGTTTTAAATAGTCGAAAAGAGATGAAAAAACAGAATGAGATATACTGCCGTTTTCTTTATTTAAAACCATAAGTCTAGAAGAATTTCTTGGCTCTACAGGGGTTTGAGCTATTAATTCTTGAGGTAAATTATAATAAAAATCGCTTGTTTTCATAATTTTGCACAACTCCAAAGGTAACAAATGCGTATAGTTTAGCATAAAATATATTTGACAAACACTTGCTGGAATGTTATATTTAATTGTAATGGCTTGTTATATATTTATAAGAATATTATATATAAACAGCAGCTTTAATTCAACACTTATTTTTTTAAGTTTAAAGGAACGTGATTTCAATGAAAAAATACAATGTCGGAATTATTGGCGCAACAGGTATGGTTGGCCAAAGATTTGCACTTTTACTTGCTGAACACCCCTGGTTCAACGTAACCACACTTGCAGCTAGTGGCAGAAGCGCCGGTAAAACCTATGAAGAAGCTCTTGGTAACCGTTGGGCTATGACAAAACCTGTACCTGAAAATCTCAAAAAGTTAGTTGTTTTAGACGCTGTTGCTGATATGGAAAAGGTTGCAGCTTCTGTAGATTTCGTTTTCTGCGCAGTTGATATGAAGAAGGATGAAATTAAGGCTCTTGAAGAAGCTTACGCTAAACTTGAATGTCCTGTTGTTTCCAACAATAGCGCTCATCGTTTTACCGACGATGTTCCTATGGTAATTCCCGAAATCAACTCTGACCACACTGCAATTATTGAAGCACAAAGAAAACGTCTTGGCACTAAAAAAGGCTTCATTGCAGTTAAATCTAACTGTTCACTTCAAAGCTATGTTCCTGCTCTCTACCCACTTGATGAGTTTGGTATTTCTAATGTACTTGTATGTACTTATCAGGCAATTTCCGGTGCAGGTAAAACATTTGAACGTTGGCCCGAAATGGTTGACAACGTAATCCCCTTCATTGGTGGAGAAGAAGAAAAGTCTGAAAAAGAACCTCTTAAAATTTGGGGTAAGGTTGAAGGCGATAAAATCGTTTGCGCTGAAAGTCCCAAGTTTACTGCTCAATGCTTACGTGTTCCCGTTTCTGACGGACATATGGCAGCTGTATTCGTAAGCTTCGATAAGAAGCCTACTAAAGAACAAATCCTTGCTAAATGGCAAGAGTTTGCAGGCGCTCCCCAGAAGTTAGAACTTCCAAGCGCACCAAAGCAATTCCTTAACTATTTTGTTGAAGATAATATGCCACAAACCAAACTTCAACGCGAACTTGAAGGTGGTATGGCAGTATCTATTGGTAGACTTCGTGAAGATAGCCAATACGATTATAAGTTTGTATGTCTTTCTCACAACACCCTTAGAGGTGCTGCAGGTGGTGCTGTTCTTCTTGCAGAACTCCTTTGCGCACAGGGTTATATGGACTAATTTATAGAAGGTGTAAATTATGAAAAACACTATTTTTGAAGGTGTTGCTACTGCACTTGTAACACCAATGAACGAAGACGGTTCGGTAAATTTCGACCGTTTAAAGTCTTTAATTGACGAACAAATTGAAGCTGGTGTTCCCGCTCTTGTTATTTGTGGTACTACCGGTGAATCTGCAACAATGACTCTTGAAGAACATTCAGAAGTTACTCGCGTTGCTATTAAACACGCAAACGGTCGCGTTAAGGTTATTGCCGGTGCGGGTAGTAACGACACTGCTTGTGCTATTAGCCTTGCAAAAGAAGCTGAAGAAGCAGGAGCAGACGCTTTACTCATTGTAACTCCTTATTACAACAAGGCAACCCAAAACGGTCTTGTGGCTCACTATACAGCTATCGCTAACAGCGTTAAGCTTCCTATTATTCTTTATAACGTTCCTTCTAGAACAGGCGTTAATATTCAACCTTCAACCTATGCTAAACTTGCAGATGTTGAAAATATTGTTGCTATTAAAGAAGCAAACGGAGATATTTCCAGTGTAGTTAAAACCCGTCTTCTTTGCGGCGATAAGCTTGACATCTATTCAGGAAACGACGACCAAATTGTTCCTATTATGGCTCTTGGTGGTAAAGGCGTAATTTCTGTTCTTTCTAATATAATGCCAAAAGAAACTGTTGAAATGTGCGACAAAATGCTTTCTGGCGACCTTGAAGGCGCTGCTGCAATGCAAATTCAGCTTTCTTCACTTATTGATGCATTATTCATTGAAGTCAACCCCATTCCTTGCAAAGAAGCAATGAACCTTATGGGTATGGGCATGGGTCCCCTTCGTCTTCCTATGTCTCCTATGGAAGAAAGTACTAAAGCAGTTCTTATAAACGAACTCAAAAAATTTGAACTTATCTAATATTTTTCTTATGGCAGGTTAATTCCTGCCATAAAATTTATAAAATAGGATGTACTAAAAATGACAAACATAATTTTAAGTGGTTGCAACGGCAAAATGGGCAAGGTTATAACCGAATGTGTAAACGGTAATAACGATTGCCAAATTGTTGCAGGCGTTGATATTAATACAGAAGCTTCAAATGGATATCCCGTATATTC
>JAFOFE010000003.1 GCA_017387475.1 Clostridia bacterium
AAACACGGTGGTGCAAATATTAAGGTTTGCCAAATGTTCGAAGCTATGAAGAAAGAAATTAGAGATTGGACCGACGAAGAAGAAATTAGAGATTATCTTAAAAGAATGCTTAATAAAGAAGCGTTCGATAAATCTGGTCTTATCTACGGTATTGGCCACGCAGTATATACCGTATCCGATCCACGTTGTAACATTTTTAAAGGCTTCGTTGAAAAGTTAGCCGTTGAAAAGGGAAGACAAAAGGAATTTGTTCTTTATTCTAATATCCATAAGCTTGCACCCGAAGTTGTTGCAGAACACAAAAAGATGCAGAAAAAGGTAAGTGCGAATATCGACTTTTATAGTGGTTTCGTATATTCAATGCTCGATCTTCCACCTGAATTATATACACCAATTTTCGCAATTGCACGTATAGCCGGCTGGAGTGCACACAGAATAGAAGAACTTGTTAACTCAAGTAAAATTATTCGTCCTGCATATCTTAGCGTTCAACCCGAACGTCCTTACACAAAACTTGAAGACAGATAAAAAGAAAACCTAAGCACATAACGTGCTTAGGTTTTTTAATTTACATCATTTCTTTTAAACGATTATTAATTTCAACTAAGAAAGTTTCTGTATCAACAGTTCTTTTATTTTCTATAGAAGAAAGCGCTGCAAGATCGCCGGTCATTACACCATCTTCAATTGTTTTAATTGTTGCAGTTTCAAGTTTATCGGCAAATGCCATTAATTCGGGAAGATCATCAAGTTCTCCACGCTTTCTTAAGGCACCTGTCCATGCAAATAATGTTGCAACACTATTGGTAGAAGTCTTTTCGCCCTTTAAATGCTTGTAATAGTGTCTCTGAACGGTTCCGTGAGCAGCTTCGTATTCGTACACTCCATCGGGTGAAACAAGCACAGAAGTCATCATGGCAAGCGAACCGTATGCAGTTGCAACCATATCAGACATAACATCGCCATCATAGTTTTTGCAAGCCCAAATATAGCCACCATTTGAACGAATTACACGTGCAACAGCATCGTCAATAAGAGTATAGAAATATTCAATACCGGCTTCATCAAATTTTGCTTTATATTCGTTTTCAAAAATTTCTGCAAAGATATCTTTGAATTTGTGGTCATATTTTTTGGAAATGGTATCTTTAGTTGCAAACCAAACGTCTTGCTTGGTATCTAATGCGAAATTAAAGCAACTGCGTGCAAAAGAAGCAATAGAAGCATCTTTATTATGCATACCTTGAATAATACCATCACTATCAGAAAAATTGTAAATTTCAGTACGTGTTTCTTTACCTGCAGCATCGGTACAAACGAGCTCGCATTTAGAACCCTTTTCTACTTGCATTTCAGCATTCTTGTAAACATCACCATAAGCGTGTCTTGCAATAGTAATGGGTTTGGTCCAAGTAGGAATATAAGGTGTAATTCCTTTAACTATGATGGGGGTTCTGAACACAGTACCATCAAGAATAGCACGAATAGTTCCATTGGGAGATTTCCACATTTCCTTTAAGTTGTATTCTGTCATTCTTGCAGCGTTAGGAGTGATGGTTGCGCACTTAACAGCAACACCATATTTTACAGTTGCTTTAGCAGAATCAACTGTAACTTGGTCGTTAGTTTCATTTCTGTATTCAAGACCTAAATCATAGTATTCGCTTTTAAGGTCTACATATGGATAGATTAAGATATCTTTAATCATTTTCCAAATAATTCTTGTCATTTCATCTCCGTCCATTTCGACAAGAGGTGTTTTCATTAAAATCTTATCAGCCATTTTGTACTCCTTATTTGCTTAATTTTTCTTTTGTATAGCTAAGTAAACCACCAGCAAGAACAATGTCTTTAGCGCGGTCGGAAAGTTCACAAGAAACCTTAATTTCTTCGCCTGTTGTAATATTCTTAACTACAAGCTCATTACCGTTATTAATATCGTCGATAATGCCATCAATAGAAAGCTTATCGCCAAGATTAATTTTATCGTAGTCGTTTTCATTTACAAAGTTCAAGGGAAGAATACCGGCATTTATAAGGTTTGCTCTGTGAATTCTTGCAAATGATTTAACTAAAACAGCTTTAACGCCTAAATGTAATGGAGCAAGAGCAGCGTGTTCACGAGACGAGCCTTGACCGTAGTTTGCACCACCTACAATAATGCTGGCACCTAACGATTCTGCACGAGCAGGGAATTCTTCATCGCAAACAGTGAAGCAATGTTTAGAAATTGCAGGAATATTTGAACGAAGGGGAAGAATTTTAGCGCCTGCAGGCATAATGTGGTCGGTTGTAATATTGTCGCCAACCTTAAGAGAGCACTCACATTCAATTTTGTTATCGAGTGGTTTAGTGGTTGGGAAAGGCTTAATGTTTGGACCACGAAGAATTTCAAAGTTATCCATTTCTTCTGCTTTGCAGGGCTCAACAACCATATTGTCGTTAATTTCAAATTCATCGGGTAACTTAAAGTCAGGCATAATTCCAAGTTCACGTGGGTCGGTTAAGTAGCCTGTAATTGCAGAAGCTGCAGCAACTTCAGGGGAAACAAGGTAAATTTGTCCGTCCTTTGTACCGGAACGACCTTCGAAGTTTCTGTTGAATGTACGAAGTGAAATACCTTTGGAATTAGGAGATTGTCCCATACCAATACAAGGACCACAAGCACTTTCAAGAATACGAGCGCCTGCATCAATCATATCAGAAAGCATTCCGTTTTTAGCAATCATATTAAGAACCTGCTTTGAGCCAGGTGCAATTGATAATGAAACAGAAGGATCAACTGTTTTACCTTTAAGTATGTAAGCCACTTTTGTCATATCAAGAAGTGAAGAGTTGGTGCAAGAACCAATACATACTTGATCTATTTTAAGTTTACCTAGTTCGGTTACACTCTTAACGTTATCGGGTGAATGGGGGCAAGCAACCATAGGAGCAAGGCTAGAAAGGTCAATATTAATGACTTCATCATACACAGCGTCTTCATCTGCCTTAAGTTCTACCCAGTCAGCTTCACGCTTTTGAGCCTTTAAGAAAGCCTTGGTAATATCGTCAGAAGGGAAGATAGAAGTTGTTGCGCCAAGTTCAGCACCCATATTTGTTATAGTAGCACGTTCAGGTACAGAAAGTGTTTTAACACCTTCGCCACAATATTCAATTACTTTACCAACGCCACCCTTAACAGACATTATTCTTAATACTTCAAGAATTACGTCTTTAGCAGCAACCCAAGGAGAAAGCTTACC
>JAFOFE010000014.1 GCA_017387475.1 Clostridia bacterium
GCGCTAATTTTAACTACATTTGCCGGTGTTGTTAGTGTAAATTCATTTGCAGAACTAAATTCAGTAGAAGCCCTTAAAGGCAAATCGGTTTTAGTCAGTGGCGACAGTATTGCTGCCGGCTGGAGAGATACTTATAAAGAAAAGGCAAACCTTAATGTTTGGGATGGTACAAGCAAAACCAAACCTTCGGGTGACGGAACCGAAGACTCCCCTTATATTGTATCAAACGGTGCCGAGCTTGCTTGGACGGTTTCGAACGGTAAAGAAAATGAACATTACAAACTTACTGCCGATATTTACCTTAACGAACCGGATAAAATTGACTGGTCAAACGGTAAGGTTGCTGACGGTTACAGTGTTAGAACTTGGGTTTCGGGTACATCCTTTAGTGGAAATTTAGACGGTAACGGATATACTGTTTACGGTATTTACTATAACGCAGGTCTTGAAACTTCCAAAATGGCAGGTGGATTTGAAAATAGTGTTGGACTAATTCCAAACATCCCCAATGAAGTTGATTCCACTATTAAAAATATTGGCGTAAATAAGGCTTATATTAATGCGCCTTCTACCGCTTCACCTTTTATTGGTTCGGTTGGTAATTCTTCGGCGACAGACGAAAACAGGGCAACTGTTACGGTAGATATGTGCTATGCAGGTGCTGATGTTTATGTAACTTCGGGAGCTGCCGGCCATTTTCGTGGATGGTCTAAAAACAGCGCTATTTCCATTTATAATTCTTATTCTTTAGCGACCGTTCGTTCGGGTGCAGACTTAAACACCTTCGAAGCCGAACAATCTTGGCTTATCGCTAACGGCTGGAACTCCGAAATGATAGAAGTTGCAAACTGTTATACAACGGTAGGTTCATTATACAAAGGCAACTGGCCAACCTATAACCCCCGCTTCAGCGATTGCTATTCCGGTGGTGCCACTTTGGACCAAGATGGCGACGGATATTTCGAGCTTGTTTGGTACACAGCAAACGATGGAAAACGACTTGCTCCTGAAAATATGCAAGGCTTGGATGTATTTACAAACAATGATAAAATGCCACAGCTCAATTCATCCGGCGTTTATACTGCAACCGAAGGATATCCTGTTCTTACTGTTTTCACAAAGGAAAATGCCGAAAACGAACTTTTTGTTGGCAAAGATAAATCTAACGGCAAGGGCTGGGGTATACGACTTGAAAAAGAATACGGTATGGACGTTACCAAAGCCGCTGTAGCAGGTAATTCCTTAACCGAAATTCCCAAAAGAAAACGTATTGTTAACCAACTTACCAAATACAAAAACAACGAATACGACTACGTTCTTTTAGAGGGTGGCTTTAACGATGCTATGGGACAAAATACTGTTCCCGCTCCTGTAGATAACAGCGAAATTGCGCCTTATGGTGAAATTTCAAAAACCTATAACGTTGCAGACTTTGATACAGATACCTTTGCAGGCGCATTAGAGGAATACTTCTATTATGCAAAGCAGTACTTCCCCACTGCAAAAATTGGTTATGTTGTTACATATCAAACTCCACAATCCCAGTATGGTGGCAGAACAGCTGATGTTGCTGCAATGAGAGTACAGTGGGATTTAGCAAAAGATATCTGCGACAAGTGGGATATTTCATATATTGACCTTTTCGACGGCTGTAACGAAGCAGGTATTAGCTACTCGGAACTTTTTGATGTTAACAATATTAATTCTGCATTCTTCCCCGGGAAAGGCGATAACATTCATCTTAATACCTATGGTTATGATATCTTAACGCCCTATATTGCCGAATGGATGCTCTCACTTTCTGTCCCAACTATTAATTCAGTAGCTTCAAAAGAAATCTTGACTCTTGACTTTGAAACAAAGTACCCTGCAGCAGAAGGCAGCTCAGCACACTATTATTCCGACAATTACTGTGATAATTCTTCTGCCAAAGAGAACTATCGTGGTTCTTACACAAGTTACTACACAGAAGAAGACGGCAATACTGCTATGAATATGTCTTGGGACTATGAAAACAATTTAGAAAACTACAATGCAAACTCAGCATTCAAGATTCTTAACCCATCAACATATTCAAACTTCGTTGGCGAAGCCGGCAAAAACTACACAATAAGTTTTGAATATAAGGTTTTAGACACAGATAATAAAAATCTTCAGTTCTATATAGGATATAGTGGCAGAGCGCATCTGAGAAGTTCTGACCTTAACAATAATGCTGCAGCTATGGCGCAGTCAGGCACTTATATTCCCTTTATTCCCGTAGGCAACACAATTACGGAAGAAACCGACGGATACGTTAAAGTAAGTGTGGACTTCCCTGCACACGGAACATATTATCCTATACTTATTCTTTCCTGTAACGGCAAGGTCAAAGATACCACAAAAACCTCTACTTCAACTTTTGCATCTGTTTTAGTTGATAATTTAGTTGTTATGGAAAAATCTGAAATTTCCGAAAATGAGCAAAGCACAATTGACTATACTTTAAATTTTGAAGGTAGTTATACTACCGATTTTTATAAATCGAACACGAATTCTTCATATGCAAACAACCGTGGCTCTAACGCAATTGGTTACAGCGAATCTGACGGTAACACGGCTATGCATTTCACTTGGGATACCGATAACAGTTTAGAGAATTACAATGCAAATGCTGCTATCAATCTTTATAATACAAAAACAAACTCGAAGTTTATTGGTGAAGCCGGTAAAGATTATTCTATCAGTTTCGAGTACAAGGTGCTTGATGCCGATAACAAAAATCTTCAGTTCTATGTTGGCTATTGTGGCAGAACAGATCTGAAAAATACCGACCTTAACAATAATGCTGCAGCTATGGCGCAGTCGGGCACTTATGTTCCATTTATTCCTGTTGGAGATGTAATTACTGAAGAAACTGACGGATACGTAAAATTAGCCGTTAATTTTACAGCGCACGGAACATATTATCCGATTCTTATACTTTCCTGCAACGGCAAGGTTAAAGATACCACAAAAACCTCTACTTCTACATTTGCATCTGTTTTAGTTGATAATATCAGGGTTAAGGAAACAACTAATTCAACCGTTAAGTTCTATAACTACGGTGGCACAGGTGTACACAAAGAATTTACGGTAACCGATATTGATACCTTCGGCTCTATACCGACACCCAGCAACAGAGGATTTATGTTCGATGGCTTCTGCAAGGATGCAGGTCTTACCGTTCCTATTGAAATGTCAGATTATGTTGGCAATTACAAAAACGTTTATGTAAAATGGATTGGTGGTGGAAACATTTTATCTCCCGGTGCCATCACATACAAAACAACTATTGGCTATATGAAGGCTTTTTCCACCGGTTACGGCACACACAGTTTCGAACTGCAAACCAATAGCATGCTTGAGGTGCCCGGTGCAAATCTTGTATCGAATTTCTATGGATCTAATGTAATTACAAGCGACAACCTTGTTACAGGCTCTACCGAACAGTACTTCCATGATGGACTTTTCATTAATATAACTACCGGTGTTGACGAAGTTATATTTTATGTTGAAGTGCCTGACTACGAAAAGGTAGGAGAAGACTGGGCTTTAGGTCTTACAGGAAACGGTTTATGTCTTAAACAGATTGTAAATGGAAACACCGTCTGGATTCCTTTAAACTTTAGTGCTGCTACAAACAAATTTGAATATATTAAAAACAACACTTGGGTTGAAGGAGCTATTGGAACCGATGGTCATTTAGCAATTCCTTCCGGATATAAAGGATATGTAAAATTCGACCTTAAAAAACTTTCTTGGGGTAAGACACTAGATTACTCTTCTACATATCAATTAAATCAAGTTCAGTTTACTCTTAACGGTTTTGGTGGAGAATGTGGCGACTTTGTCTTTGGCGGTATCTTCTATGCACCATCTGTTAAGAACGAAGCTACCGTAATGCAGATTGAAAACACATGCTATGATCTTTGTTCAAATTCTGACACCATTACTGTAAACGCTTACGATGTACAAGGCGGCACCTTTGGCACAAGGTATCAAGGCACTGTGGGCACAACATCTGCAGAGCTTACCACAGGAGATACTTCTGCATTCTTCACAAATCCTGCAGTTATCACATCTACCACAGGCAACGTGGTAACTACCAAAGGATATCTTAACACCTATAAGCTATCCAACCTTGATATTGTTATGCAGCCTGCAGTTGATACATTGATGTTCTATGTTGAGCTTCCCAATTTTGACAGCGCATATACTGCACTCAAATTATTAGACCCCACCGTTAAACAAGGTAATAACACTGCAACCATTAACTTCTCTAACAGTATTTATGAATACATGAGTGTTGAAAATGGATGTTGGAGAGTTGCAAGAGCCGGAGCTGACGGCGAGTTAAATGCTATTACATCAGGCTTTAAGGGATATATTAAGGTTGATCTTAAGTCGTTTAAAGGCTTCTTTGATGTAACAAATATTAATTTCTCGCAAATTTATGAAGTTTCCGAATTCGAAATTGGTTTTAACCATTTCGGTGTAGAAAGTGGCAACTTTATTCTTGGTGGATTATATTCTGTAATTGCAGACAGTAACTCTTATTACATCACTAATGGTCTTACCACAGAAAAGCTCTGTGCAAGAGTATTTGGTGGCGACTTTAACTGTGACGGAGTGGTTGACTGGAATGAATTTGCAACCTTTAGAGAAGTTCTTTTAGGCAAAGAGTTAACCGGAGCTGCTGCGCTTCGCACAGATATATTCTCTAACGGCTCTGCTCCCGACATAACAGGACTTGTATATATTAGAAACTGTATTATGGATATCAGTTCTCCCACAACAGGCGATGATGTGGACAATGGGGTTGTTTACAAAAATATTTTCACTGAAAATTACAGTTCTAACACTACATCAACGGTTTATGATAAGGTTAAGCTAGACCCAACCGTAGACTCTTCGCTTTACGCAGGAGTTATTGAAGCCGATACCGAGCTTAATTATGATAGCAAGGCTATTAATTTTGCAAACGAAATTACTGCCGGAATGATAGGCGATTTCGAGAAGGACGGAATTGACCTTATGTGTCATGTTTCTACCTTCTGCTATGCAAAAGGCAATATCTATGTAACCTATTACGCTAACACAATGTCGGCAAGCGAAAACCCCGATTATCAAGTTGCTCGTCTTGCATACGCTCCTGAAGATAGACCCGAAGACAAGGTTATTCTTGATATAATGCTTGTTGGTGACGACCTTTACGGACAGAAAGTTACCGGAGTATATGACACTATATTAATGCAAAAAGAAGACGAACCCGATAACCTTTACATTTTATGGACTGCAAGCATTCAAGGCAAATATTACAGACTCTACAGAGTGTTTAATATGGTTACCGAAGAGTTGGGCGAAATTGGTGTTAACAAATTTAAGGTTGGAGATATATCCAACGACTTCTCCGACTCCGGCATGAAGAATGCACTTGCAGAAAACGGTATTGGTTATAAAGAAACATTCTCTGATATTGGCATTATGCAAAAGCTTTCTACCAGAGTAGAAAATGGCGAAACCTATTACTATTCAGGTGCATATAGTGGCAACTTCACATGCATTATCAAGAGTAAAGACCTTATTACTTGGGAATATGTTGCACAGCCCAACGAAGGTGCAAACAATACAGGATTCGAAAATGCTACTAAATGGGAAAACGCAGTTTATGTTCTTGGCGACAAGGTTTACTATTTTGTAAGACAGTGGGACGCTACCGATGCAGCAGGCAGTGCTTACGGAATACTTACCTATTATGACCTTGTTACAGGCGAATGGGCAAAGCCTGTTCTGGTTGGCGACTGCCAGTCTCGTTCAGACTTTATTTACTATAAAGATAATCTTTATCTTTTCTATGCTCCTACCGACAGAAGTCATATTGGTATTTTAAGAGTTGATACAGATAACCTTGCTGATAGCGAAGTTGTTCTTCAAGCTCAAATGAATACCAGTTGCTTCTACCCCTTCGTTCAGTACAATTCTGATGGCGAGCTTACAATGTCTTACACTATCAGCCGTAAGCACATTAGACTTGCCAAATTTAATCTTAACAATTATCTTGGCAGCGAAGAAGATGTTCCTATTATTCCCGACACCGAATATTCGGTGCTTGGCGATTCACTTGATTTGCCAATTTCTGTTCAAAAGGGTTACCACTACGGAGACCCTGTTGTTGGTGATACAATAGCAATTCAGGCAAACGCTTCTTGGTGTTGTACATCCTTTAAGATTGCAACCAACAACACATATACCGTAACCTTTACATCTGCAGGAAAAACTACCGTTCCTTATGTTTACTTATGCGATAAGAATGGGGTTGTAAAACAGCTCATTCAGGCCAATGTTGCAAGCGCATCTAACCAAATCACATTAACAGTAACCGATGAATCTGTTACTACAGTTTACATTCGTTCGCTTAGTACTTCGGCAAGCAGTATTTCGGCAAAACAGGTAATTAACAGTAATTCTACTGTTGATATGAATACTATGGAGCAACTCAAATTCGAGATTGTAACTCCTTATATGTATTCCGCATGGCCTATGATTGGTGTTGCAGGTGATAAACTTGTATGTCTTTACACTGTAGCTGATCAGCACAGCGCAACCACAGCTGGTCTTTACATGAAGACATCTACTACCAACGGTCTTACTTGGACCGAAGGCAAAGAAATCTTTACTGATAAGACAGGTGTTAAGGGCATTACCGGTGTTGGTCAGGACAGCAAGGGTAATATGCTTATTTGGTACAGAAACGGAAGTCCCGGAGCTTGGCAGACAACCCACGAGCTTTATAAAACCGATGGCAGAATTGTAACTCAGGTATCTGTTCCCGACTTCGCACTTCGTGGCGGTCATATTGGTAACATATTCTCGGTTGAAGATGAACTCTTCTGCTTCTATAACACCTATGGCAACACACGTTCTTGGGGTCTTTTAAAGAGTGAAGACGATGGTCTTACTTGGGAACAGATCCCCATTGAAGAAAACGTTGCTAAAGCAGAATGTCCTGTTGAAATTGAAGGTGTTTACCTTGGCGATGGCAAGATTTTAGTTCTTGGCAGAAAAGATGCCGATGAAGGCACCGTTGCAATGTTCCAAATGCAGTCATTCGACTACGGCGAAACTTGGACCAAAGAATATACAAATATTACCGATGCTTTAGGCAGTTCTCCAAGCCTTATTTTAGATGAAGAAACAGGAGAAGTAACACTTTACTTCTTTGCAAGAAGTGTTGGTCAGTTTAAGCGCCGTATAGTAAATGCTGCTGATGTTTGGAATAATCCTACTAACTGGACTGCTTCCGAAGTTTTAATTACCGAACCTTACAGAGGTCAAGATACCGGTAACGTTAAGGCTGTTCTTAAAGATGGTTTGCACTTCTGCACATACTATGCAGGAACATCTACTACGACAGGTGTTTATGGTGTTGTAATTAATCCAAGCTTCGGCGACGGCTCAGAGTCTCAGAAGCCGACAGAAAAAGCAATTGACGTAAACATAATCAAAGGCTATCATTATGGCGACGCTACTGCAGGCGGCTCGGTAGCATTAACCGAAAGCACTTCCTGGAGTTGCGGCGACTTTGACGCCACATTTGGCAAAACTTATACAGTTACCTTCACTACAACTTGGACAATATCTGTTCCATATATTTATCTTTGTAATGATGAAGGTGTAGTTATTCAAAATGTACCCGCGACGGTCAAGAGCGCAGAAAACACAATTACCTTTACAATAACAGATGAACGCATAACAAAGGTTTACGTACGTTCTCTCGATTATGCCGCCGGCAATATTCGAGCTACTGAAAAGTTAGGTGAATAAATGAAGCATTCTGTTATAAAACACATTATTTCTGTTTTCTTAATAGCTTCACTGTTTACCGTTTTTCTAACCTCTTGTAAAGATGCAGAAGAAGATAAGTCGGCAGATTTGTCTTCTTCCCCGAGTGATACAACTATCAGTGCAGATGTTGATAACACACCAAAAGAAGAAACGGAAATTAATCCCGACCTGCCAAATATTCCCAAGGAAAAAGAATACTCTGCGGTGAGAGGAGATGTTACTTTGCCGATAGATATGGATACATTTAAACAACTGAAAGTAAGTATAGCTACTCCGGACAGATATACTGCGTGGCCAATGCTTGGTATTTCAAGCGGCAAGCTTGTTTGCGTTTACACTGTTGCAGACCAACACAATTGTACCGAATCAAAGCTTTATATGAAGTCATCTTCCTCAGACGGGTTTGCTTGGACTGCCCCAAAAGAAGTTTTCACTGAAAAGACGGGTGTTAAAGGAATTACCGGTACCGGCAACGACAGTAAAGGCAATATGCTTTTGTGGTACCGCGACAGAAACCCTAATACTTGGGCGACTACTCACGAGCTTTACAGACTCGATGGAACTGCGATGACGCAAATAAGCGCTCCCGATTTCATTTTCCCGGGTGGTGCACACATAGGAAACATTTTCACAGTAGAAAACGAACTCTTTTGCTTCTATAACACCTATGGCAACACACGTTCTTGGGGTCTATTAAAGAGTGTGGATGATGGACTTACCTGGGAGCAGATTCCCATTGAGGAAAATCTGCCCAAAGCCGAGTGCCCTGTTGAAATCGAAGGCGTATATCTCGGAGCAGGTAAAGTTCTGCTTCTAGGCCGTAAGGACGCAAATGAAGGCACAATCGCAATGTTCCAGATGCAGTCAACCGACTACGGTAAAACCTGGTCAAGGGAGTATACCAATATTACTGATTCTCTTGGAAGTTCACCAAGCATGATTCTCGATTCAAATTCAGGTAAAATCAGCCTTTATTTCTTTGCAAGAACCTCGGGACAGCTTAAACGTCGAGAGGTTAACTACAAGGATGTTTGGAGCAATCCGAAAAACTGGAGCAACTCCGAAATTCTCGAATCAGAATCTGCCAGAGGACAAGATACAGGTAATGTAAAAACTGTAGCCATTAATGGTCTTCATATTGCCACCTATTACGCAGGAAACTCATCAACAACTGGTATATATGGCGTAATTATTAAAAATTAATTCTTCACTTCACAAAGAAAAGCCGCTAAAGATAGCGGCTTTTCTTAATTTTGCATATAAAAATTTTGATGATTATTAAGAGGGTAACAAATCAGCTTATCACTTTCAAGGTCAGTTTTATTTAAATTAACGGCATTAATTTGTCTGTTTTCATAGGTTGTATAATAGTAGATTCCTTTGTCTGCATTAATGCAAGAGGTATATACTGTAATTTCATATTTATCCCCTACCTCGCAACAACCTCTCGTTTGCTCGACACTTGATAAAATATGAAAGAACTGGCCGACACTTTCTTTTTCATCCTTCAGGGATTTTGAGTTTAGCTTAGTAAAAGCCGCCCTAACAAATCTTGAACTTGAAGAAAGGTCTCCGGGAAGTCCTAAGGCGCCCATTCCCCTGCTATACGGAATTAGTTCTATTTTGTCAGAAAACTCATTACAAGGCGATTTTGGGGATATTTTTATATAGTTATTTAGTAGGTGCAACTGAACATCAAACGGCGGATTATTCGTCAATACACCAATAGGATTTTCATATATTTTCACTCCCCCACTAACAAACTCAACCGTTACGGTTCTTTCTTTGTCGGCAATTAAATAATGGAGCTCGGCCGTAGGTAGTTTCTCGCTAAAAGGAGTGTCTGTTACATTTATTCTTTCCAACTCTAAAACCGCTTCATTTGTATTTTTACACCTTGACAGAATATAAGGAATGAGCTCATACTGTGTGACATTTATTTTTTCTGTTTGTGGTTTGCTGTATTTTGCATTGCCAACAAAATTAAGCCCTGCGATACAAAGACCCTTTTCATTTGCAGCATCAAAATAAAGTGGATAATTACCTGCTACATAAGCCATTCCGATTATTGCATAATGCTTGTCGCTTTGAAAATTAAATGGGAAATTTCTTGGCGTTATTGTTATCTCACTTGGATAATTAAAATCATAGTCTAGAGTTCTTCCAAAATAGAAGTCTTCTGTTTTATAAGTTATAGCAGTACACATAAAAACACCATCCTTTAACATATATTATTTCCGATCTAATATCAAAAAACCTTCAAGTTTTAACTTGAAGGTTTTATAGTTTGTTTACAACATTCACTATTTTTTCTAAAAGGCCGATATCGAAATTTTCAAAAGCTTCGTTCTTAATACTTTTATTAGTTAAGGTATGAAGCCAAGTTGCCGCAGCGGCAAACCTACCATAATCAAGGGACAAATGAAAACCGTCTCGACAAAGTGAGATACCACCCTTATTAAAATCAAACTCGAAAACTGTTTCTCTGAGCGTTTGAATAACAGTTCCAGTCGGAATTAATTTTATACCTAAAGTATTTACTACTTGTTCGCTTGATGATTTGATAGCTTCATACATTTTAATCTGGCTGTTTTCATAATTAACAAAATGTTTGTGTGTTGAAGAGGTATCGTATGCCCATGTTTGATGAAAATATATTTCTGCATCAGGCTGTGCCTTTTTTATTACTGAAATAAGTGCGGAAAGATATGGCTCATAGCTTTCATATATTCCGCTAAGACCACTTACCTGCTGAAGGGTAATAACATCCCACTTTTTAAGGCTAAGCGCCTCTGCAATACTAATTTTTCTTTCAGCCGGATTTCCGTTAATTTCAAAATCATAAAAGGGATTATTTTCCTCAACATTTTTGAAGTGGGTTTCTAAACTGCAAGAACCTATATATAAATTCGCAGTTTCAATATTAAATCCATTAAGTTTTGCTAATTTGCTTAGCCATTTATGTGCGTCTTGAGAAAAGCTGTTGCCAATAGATAAAATGTTCATTTTAGTTCTCTCTTACATTTTTCTTATCAAGCTTATAATTTCTTGCATAAATAATCAAGTCTGCTCCGACCATTATTAAGTTGAGCACATAAAAGAAAAGCACGTACCATTTAGATGCAAACGACATCATATAAGTCTCATTTAAAAACTTTGAAAGTATGCCTGCTATGTACCCAAAAAATATAAGGCACAAGAAGCCAAGACTTTTACCCCTAGTTGTTCTGGCTTTATATGATTTAATAACATTGAGCGGCCAAGAGGCTCCGAAGCTTACAATCATTATAACTTCTAATATTTCCGCCATAATAAGCATCCCTTCTTAACTTTATTCAAAATCTAAACAAAGTCTAGTTTCGGTGAAAGGTCTAACAAAAGTATCAGCAACAAAAACGTGATCGGGATGGTTTGCATAACCTTTAAGTGCTGCTTCATTTTCAAAAACAGAATAAAGCATTACATCGGCATTTGAAGATTCTAAAGAATCTGTTTGCACGCTAATTTCTACAAGTCCTGGAATTTTGCCAAGCAAACCCTCAAGACCATTTTTTATACCCTGTTTAACATCAGTAGTATTATGTTCGTCCTTTAATTTCCATAAAATAATATGTTTAACCATAAAGCACCTCAAAATTATAGTTTATTCGTTAACAATTTGTACTTGTATTGCTTTCATAGCATTAAGTGCATTCAAGTGGCTTTCAGGGGTAACCCCTGCACAACCTGCAGCATCTACCATTAATGGTATTTCGGGGAAAAACGCCTTAATTAGCATAACATTCGAAATAACACATATATCTGTGCAAAGCCCAACAAAAGTTATGCTTTCAACGTCTTCTTTATCTTTAAATATTTCCACTAACTCTTTAGAGCCAAAGGTTATTTTATTAACTGCTTCGGTTTTTCTTAAAGCTTCTAGTTCAGGGTGTATTTGCCAACCTTCAGTATTAATGATACAGTGTGGCACAGGCAAGTTTTTCCCTTCACTAGTATTCATATAGTTTTCAAAATGCGTATCTCGCGTAAAGAGCACTTGTCCGTCGAAATTTTCAACCATATTTTTAACATAAGGCACTATTTTTTCGGCTTCAGCAGTACCTAATGCACCGTTTATAAAATCGTTTTGCATATCAACAACTATTAAGTATTTCATTAGTTTTTACCCCTTAATATGTATTCTATTAATGCTTCTCAACCTATGCAAACATCTTCTTCGGTTGCCGAAAAATCGCCGGTGTACCAAGGGTCTGCAACATCACGGTCAATACCTGCAAAACTTAAAATTTTGCTGATTTTTTCACCGTTATCGTTTGGAAACATTAGTTTTAGGTTTCTTATATTATTTGAATCCATACAAACAATGTAATCGAATCTATCGTAATCGCCTTTTGTTATTCTTCTAGCGCGTTTACCTACACAATTAATCCCACGCTTTTGTAGAACCTGTCTTGCAGGTGGATAAACGGGGTTGCCTATTTCTTCGTTTGATGTAGCGCAAGATTCGATATGAAACTTTTCGGCAACACCACGTTGCTCTACCATTTGTTTCATTATGAATTCTGCCATTGGACTACGGCAAATATTCCCGTGGCAGACGAATAAAATTTTATTCATACTATCTTCCTTTTTATTGTGGTAAAAAATCGCAACTTGTAATTTCGGGTACTCTGTTTGGATCGTTAGGGTCAACATCGTAAAGCCATTTTGTCTTCATTCCGTCAATAATTATATGGCCATCCGATTCGACAGTAATAATTGCGCTTAGAGGTTCGGCAAAATACCAAGTATTACGCGACATCCAAGCTTGGCTTAAAGGAACTTGTTTACATTCAATTAAAACACCGTTCTCATCATATTCTGAACGTAAATATGTTTGTTCAAGCGTATAATGGTCATATCCTTCAGGTATCCATCTGCCATTAACAGCGCAATTTACGTTAAGAAAAACTATATTGTCAACTTTGGCAAGTCTATTTGTATGATGATGTCCATTTATAGCCATTAAAACTGTGCCTTTTTTCATAGTGTTAGCTTTGCTAAAGATTTCTCTTACACTATCTGTATCGGCAGAAGAACCCCAAAAATTAGAAAAACTATCGTGGCTAACTATAATGCAGTGCAAACCTTTATCGGCAGCATCAAAAACCACGGTTTCAAGCCATTTCAACTGTTCGGGACCAAGGCTATTAAACTTAATATTGCCTTTTGGTGGGCCATAACTGCAAGTGTAATTATGCTCCCAAAGCTTTTTTCCTTCGTTATACGAATAGTTTGTATCGGTAAAAATCATTCTAAAACCATTAAAATCGAAGTAATAATAGGCTTTTGTACCATCTTCTATAGTTTTGCTTTCGGTACCCCATATAACGTTGTTATCATTAGTAAGTTTTGGGGTAACAAACGCCATAGAATTATCGTTAGACTCAAGTTCATGATTTCCGTAAATGCCATAAACCTTTTGGTCGCTTGCCATATATGTATTTATAAGTTCAGGTGAGCCGATATAATCGTTACAAAAATCGCCACCATGAATAACAAAATCGACATTATTATTTTTAGCTTTTTCCATAATAGTATTAAAATTTTCTACCGAAGCTATATACATACCAAATTTATAATGAAAATCGGAAAATACTGAAAATTTAATTTTATTCTTCATAGAAACTACCTTTTTTATATGGTTTTAAGGTAGTATAGCATAAAAAAAGCTTAAAATCAATTTAAAATAGGTATAAAAAAAGAACACTTCATACGAAGTGTTCTTTTTTGGCTCCCCCAGTTGGACTCGAACCAACGACCCTGCGGTTAACAGCCGCATGCTCTACCGACTGAGCTATAGAGGAATATATGTGTCGGCACCGTTCTATTTTCCCGGGCAGCTTCCCGCCAAGTATTTTCGACGCTGATGAGCTTAACTTCCGTGTTCGGGATGGGAACGGGTGGACCCTCATCGCAATCGGCACCGACTGAGAAATCTATTCGACTTCTCGTCTATAAACAGCTTATGCTGATTTATAACAAATATTCAATTAAATTGGTGACCCGTACGAGATTCGAACTCGTGTTGCCGGCGTGAGAGGCCGGAGTCTTAGGCCACTTGACCAACGGGCCATGTATGCACACCTAAGAAGTGCTATATAAAACGGTATTACACCGGTTTTATCAGATGGTGCACCATCAGGGACTCGAACCCGGGACACCCTGATTAAGAGTCAGGTGCTCTACCAACTGAGCTAATGGTGCATTTTTAATCACACCCTAAAAACTGAACAAAGTAAATGAAAGTTAAAGAGGAACGAAAAAGGTCAAGCCCTCGGTCTATTAGTACAGCCTAGCTGAATGTGTCGCCACACTTACACATGCTGCCTATCAACCCGGTAGTCTTCCGGGGACCTTACTAGCTTATGCTATGGGATATCTTATCTTGAGGCCGGTTTCACGCTTAGATGCTTTCAGCGTTTATCCGATCCGCACGTAGCTGCCCAGCTATGCCCTTGGCAGAAC
>JAFOFE010000015.1 GCA_017387475.1 Clostridia bacterium
ACGCCGATATACATACCGGCATCATCTGCTGCAGTTCTTGCTATATTGACGCACCTAAAACAGATGGCGCTTAACAAAATCAATACGGTAAGGCAGCCTAAAATTCCAAGTTCTTCACCGATACAAACAAATATAAAATCGTTATATCCTTTGGGGACACCTTGCGACTGTGTAAGGCTTCCACTGAAAAGCCCTTGACCGAAGATACCACCGTTTGCCATGGCTACCCTTCCCATCCATTGTTGGTAGCCTATTCCTTGAAGATTAGACTCCAAATCGAACAGGTAGAGTATTCTTGCCTTTTGGTCTTCGTTTAACACAAAGAAGAACGCAATAGGTGCAGCCAACACTGCAAATATTCCTGCAATGGCGAAAAAACGAAGTTTAAGACCTGCTGCAAACAGCATACAAGCAAATATAATACCGAATACAAGGGCAGTTCCATCGTCGCCTTGGAAATGTATAAGCGCAACCGGAAAGGCACCGTGAAGTACAACCGGTATTAACGTTTTAAATTTGTTTATAGTCTTTTTTGCTTTTACAAGATGTGCCGAGAAGGTTAATATAAAGCAAATTTTTAAAAGCTCTGCCGGTTGGAAAGATATATTACCCGGTAAAAGCAACCACGCTTTATCATCTGTACCAGCAGGTGCAAACCCGATAAAAAAGGTTAAAATTACGGGACCAACACCGATTAGTGCCACTATAAACCACCATTTTTGCAAGGTTTTATAGTCTATATTAGAAATAAAAACTGCAATGCCAAGACCTGCAATCATTGCTACAATCTGCGTTATAAACTGGCGCGCATTTTCTGTATATGCCGTAGCAGACATAACAGCAATGCAACCAAAGGCAGAGGCAGCAAAAACAAGGATAATTAAAAGTTTATCGATTTCACGAATATAGTCGGCTATAATTGCAAACAAGTTTTTTATGCACTCCACCTCCCTTTGATTAATTTGTGAAGATTATTTGCAATAATTGTCTATATAACTGCTAATTGACTGTTCAATTATTTTTTCAGCCTGTTCTCTTGAGCCTACTTCGTTAACAGCAGTTTCCTTGTGTTCAAGTTCCTTATACACCTTAAAGAAGTGTCTCATTTCTTCGAAAACGTGTTTAGGAATTTCGGAAATTTCCTTATAGTTATTATAAACAGGATCATTAAAAGGAATTGCTATTATCTTTTCGTCGGAACGGCCGTTATCTACCATAGAAATAACGCCAATGGGATAACATCTTACTTCGGTCATTGGGCGAAGCGATTCGCTGCAAAGCACCAAAACGTCGAGTGGATCATAGTCATCGGCATAGGTGCGTGGAATAAAGCCGTAGTTTGCAGGATAGTGGGTTGAAGTATAAAGAATTCTATCTAAAATGAGTCGACCTGTTTCTTTGTCGAGTTCATACTTACATTTGCTTCCCTTATCTATTTCAATTACTGCAATAAAATCGTTAGGAGCTATTCTTTTAGGGTTGAAATCGTGCCAAATGTTCATTTAGTTACTCCTTTTCAATTGCCATAACCTTGTTAACACGATTTTCGTGTCTGCCACCTTCAAATTCTGTGTCTACAAAAAGGTCTACAAGTTCAAGTGCTGTGCCTACACCGATAACACGGCCACCAAGGCAAAGTACATTTGAATTGTTGTGAAGTCTTGTATATTTAGCAGAAAAATGTTCACTTAAAGCTGCTGCACGGATACCTTTTACTTTGTTTGCAGCAAGGGACATTCCTATACCTGTTCCACAAACAAGAATACCAAGTTCACATTCGCCTGAAGTGATATCTGCGCATACTTTAACGGCAATGTCGGGATAGTCTACAGAATGGTTTTCGTAAATTCCCGAATCTTTTACTTCGAAACCACGATTTTTAAGATGTTCTACTATTGCGTTCTTGTGTTCAAGTCCACCGTGGTCGCAACCAATTGCTATTTTCATAATAATTCTCCTTAAAGATTTATTTTTTTAATTTAAGTTCTCTTTCTGCTTGTGGCAGACGGAGATAAAAGGGCATTAGTTCCTTTGCCAAAACCGACTGACCCTTGTTTAACATTTCCTGTGCAGCCAGGCCTACACCTATGGCATTTTGTTGTTTTAAAGGCTCTTTAGATATATTTACATTTGCTTTATCTTGGGCAAACTGCGCAAACAAATGCGCCCCATCCCCTGCTATATAAACAGTATCGGTTATATTTTCAAGCTCTGCCATAACATCGCTAACCAAAACTGCCCTGTCTTCGCAAAGGCGTGTGATAATGCCGTTTTCAATTTTGAAAATGGCATTATATACCTGATTACATCTTGCATCCATAACAGCTACTACAACGCCATTTATGTTTTTATGCATATTAGCAATGGAATACAAAGTAGATACTGCAACGCAGGGTATGTTATTAGGCATTTCCATGCCCTTTACTGCGCTAATTCCAATTCGAATACCGGTAAATGAACCGGGGCCGTTATTAATTGCAAACGCATCTATATCATTAAGGCTTAACATTGCTGACGATAGAGTGTTTTCGAGCATAGGAAGAAGGGTTTGAGAATGGGTAAGCTTTACATTAACGAAGGAAGATGCAATTACGCTATCTTCTTCAAGCACTGCGCAGGATGCTGCAGTAGCAGAACAGTCTAGTGCTAAAATCTTCATTATGCTTCACCCCTTGAAACAGTTATTTTACGGCTGTTTTCATCTAGCCTTTCGAAGCTTATTACGATGGTATCGTCTTCGAGCGCACCTTCGATATTTTCGCTCCATTCGGCTGCAATTACGCCACCCGATTCTTTATAATCGAAAAAGCCACTTGAATAAAGGTCTTCCCAACTTTCTATTCTGTACATATCGAAATGGTACAGCGGAAGCCTGCCACCAACATATTCATTTACAAGGGCAAAGGTTGGCGATGTTACTTGACCGTTAAAGCCAAGCCCTTTAGCCAGCCCCCTTGTAAAACAGGTTTTTCCCATACCCATTGAACCTTTAAAAGCAATTACTTCGCCACCTTTAAGCTGTTTTGCGAAGTTTTCGGCAAAGCGTTCGGTTTCGGTATAAGAGTTAGTTATTATTTCCATAATTAGAAAAGGCCTAAAATTTTACCGTCTTCGGTAACGTCGATGTTATTAGCAGCAGGAACTTTAGGAAGTCCGGGCATTGTCATAATAGAGCCTGTGAGTGCTACTATGAAGCCTGCGCCTGCAGAAATTTTAAGTTCGCGAACGGTAATGGTGAAGCCTGTAGGACGGCCGAGAGCCTTTTCGTTATCGGAAAGAGAATATTGTGTTTTTGCAATGCAAACAGGCATATCACGACCTAGTTCTTCGATTTCCTTAATATTCTTTTCGGCTTCTGCTGTATAGTTTACACCGTCTGCACCATAGATGGTGGTTGCGATAGCGTTGATTTTTTCTTTAATAGAAAGCTTTTCGTCGTAAATTGGGGCAAAGTTTGCTTCTCTTTCGCAAGCTTCAACAACCTTTTTAGCAAGCTCTACGCCACCTTCGCCACCTTTTGCGAACACTTCGGACAATGCAAAATCTGCGCCTAAATCTTCGCAATAGTCGGCAATGAGTTTAAGTTCTGCATCGCTATCGGTATGGAAACGGTTGATAGCAACAACAACGGGAACGCCAAACTTCTTCATGTTTTCGATATGAGCGCCAAGGTTTACAATACCCTTTTTAAGTGCTTCTACATTTTCGTTAACTAAATCTGGTTTAGCAACGCCACCGTTATATTTAAGCGCACGAACGGTTGCAACCACAACGATTGCAGATGGTGCAAGGCCTGCAAGACGGCACTTAATGTCGAGGAACTTTTCTGCGCCAAGGTCGGAGCCGAAGCCTGCTTCGGTAATGCAGTAATCGGCAAGTTTAAGACCGAGTTTAGTTGCGCGAACAGAGTTACAGCCGTGTGCAATATTTGCGAAAGGTCCACCGTGCATAATTGCAGGTGTGTTTTCGAGTGTTTGAACAAGGTTGGGTTTGATAGCGTCGAGAAGAAGCGCACTCATTGCGCCTTCTGCTTTAAGGTCGCGTGCAAAAATAGGTTTGCCGTCGTAAGAGTAAGCAACAAGGATATTGCCAAGACGACGCTTTAAATCTTCGGCATTTGCGCAAAGACAAAGAATAGCCATAACTTCGCTGGCAACGGTAATTTGGAAGCCGTCTTCACGAGGGATGCCGTTAACCTTGCCACCAAGGCCAACGTTTACAAAACGAAGTGCACGGTCGTTCATATCAAGACAACGCTTGAAAAGGATACGGCGTTGGTCTATGCCAAGCACATTACCCTGTTGAAGATGGTTATCGATTAAAGCGCAAAGAAGGTTGTTTGCTGCTGTAATAGCGTGCATATCTCCTGTGAAGTGAAGGTTGATATCTTCCATAGGAACAACCTGAGCGTATCCACCACCTGCAGCGCCACCCTTAATACCAAAAACGGGACCAAGTGAAGGTTCACGAAGGGCAATAATTGCCTTTTTACCAATAAGTGGCATAGCTTGTCCGAGACCAACGGTTGTGGTTGTTTTGCCTTCACCTGCAGGTGTAGGGTTAATTGCAGTTACAAGAATGAGTTTACCATTCTTTTCGCCTTCCATTTTTGCGATATATTCTTCGCTGAGTTTAGCTTTGTATTTACCATAAAGTTCAAGGTCGTCTTCGCTAATGTTTAAAGTAGCAGCTACCTCTTTTATTGGTAACATTTTGGCGCCTTGAGCAATTTCAATATCAGATAACATATTATTACCTCCGACAAAATTTTATATCTATTTTATTATAGCATAAGATTTATAAATAATAAAGCATTCTTTTCAAAAAAATTCAGCCCGTTTTTACACGGGCTGAACACATATTAATCGTTATAACCGTTAGGGTTATTACTTTGCCATCTCCAAGAGTCTTGACACATGTCGTCAACATTCTTTTCGGCCTTCCAACCAAGAAGATTTAACGCCTTGGAAGCATCGGCATAAACTTCGTCGGGGTCGCCGGGACGACGTGGATCGATAACATAGGGAACTTCTGCACCGGAAGCCTTTACAAAAGCATCGCGAAGTTGAAGAACAGAAATACCATTACCTGTACCAAGGTTAATAGCTTCGCAACCTGTGTTGTCGCCTGTCCAGTTAACAGCTTTTACGTGGCCACCTGCAAGGTCTACAACGTGGATATAGTCGCGAACGCCTGTACCGTCTACTGTGTTGTAGTCGTTACCGAATACGTGAAGCTTTTCGAGTCTGCCAACTGCAACCTGTGCTATGTAAGGCATAAGGTTGTTTGGGATACCCTTGGGGTCTTCGCCAATGGTACCACTAATGTGTGCGCCAATTGGGTTGAAGTAACGAAGAAGAACGATAGACCAATCTTTATCGGATACATATACATCGCGAAGCATTTCTTCGATGAAATACTTGGTTCTGCCGTAAGGGTTAATTGCGCCAAGAGGCATATCTTCGGTTAATGGCATTTCTTTAGCAACGCCATAAACTGTTGCAGAAGATGAGAAAACAAGACGCTTACAACCAAATTCACGCATAACTTCTAATAAAACTAAAGTAGAAATTAAGTTGTTATCGTAATATTCGATAGGCTTTGCAACCGATTCGCCAACAGCCTTAAGACCTGCGAAATGAATTACAGCTTCGATATTGTTTTCGGTAAAAATTTTGCGAAGAGCTTCTTTATTGCGAACATCTTCTTTATAAAACTTTATTTTTTTACCAACGATTTTTTCAACGCGTTCTAAAGATTTTTCACTAGAGTTGTCAAGATTATCTACAACCACAACTTCGTAGCCTGCATTGATAAGTTCGATACAGGTGTGGCTTCCGATATAACCTGCGCCGCCGGTAGTTAAAATAGCCATTTAAAATCACACTCCAAGAGTTTATTTTCAAATTAAATTATACACTTATTGTTATCGGTTGTCAATTACACTTTGAAAAAAATATCTGTTTACAACTTTAGAAATTTGTTATATAATATTTCTACTTAACACGAAAGGAGAAGGTTTATGAAATACACACTTAATGTTTCTGCCATGAGCGCACCGTTTTTTGTGCCTTCAAGCGTTGCAGACCAGCACATTAAGTTGGCTTCGGCTAATCAAATAAAGGTATTACTTGTTTTTCTTAAAAACGTATCTGTAGGCACTTCTCCCGAACAAATTGCCGAATTTTTAAGGCTTCCAATATCTGAAGTTACCGATGCTTTAGACTTTTGGGTAGAACGTGGAATTATTAGCCGTGAAGGTAGTATGGTCGAAGAAAAAACCGTAGAAAAACCTGTTTCTAAAGCAGTAAGACCTACCGTTATTAAGCCTACCAGAGAAGAAATTGCAGCACTTGATGACGAAAAAATTTCTTTCCTTATAAGCGAAGCTGAAATGAAGCTTGCAAGAGGTCTGCGCGACAGCGAAATTCGTTCGCTTTGTTGGCTTTATTTAGATCACGGAATGGATGTTTCATTAATTCTTATGCTTGTTGAATATGCCGTAAGCGAAGGCAAGGCAACCGTTTCGTTTATTGAAAATACGGCGCTTTCTTGGCTTGATGCCGGTGTTACTACACTTACCGATGCCGAAGAACAAATTGAAATTAGAAACAAAAGAAAAACTGCTTGGGGCGTTGTGCTTTCAAGCTTTGGTATGGAATACAGAATGCCTAGCGATAAAGAACTTGAATTTTCGGGAAAATGGATTACCGAATGGGGCTTTTCACACGCGCTTTTAAAAGAAGCGTACAACATTTGTGTTGATAAAAACGCAAAACTTTCTTTTGCATACATAAACAAAATACTTGAAAAATGGCACAAAGAAGGCATTAAAACCGTAGAAGAAACTAAAGCTACTGCTAAACCTAAAGAAAGTAAAAGTGGTTTTGGTGCTTACGATAAATCTCTGGTTGAAAAACTTTTAAATTCAGATGATTAGGGGTTAAAAATGGGTTACAGTAAAGAAATATATGATAAAGCCTTTAAATTTATTTCTGACACCAAAAAGGCTAAAGAACAGGCTTACTTACATTCGCTTGACGCATTAAGAGGGCTTGATAAAAACTTTAGAGATATTGAAGTTTCGCTTTCGAAGCTTGGTTCAGAGCTTGTTATGGTTGCATTTTCGGGCAACACAAAAAGGCTTGACGAAATTAAAGAAGAATGTGAAAAACTAACAGCCGAAAAGAACAAAATCTTAAAGGCTGCAAGGGTTGAAAAGCCCGGTTTTTACTGCGATAAGTGCCAAGACAGTGGTTATTTAGGTGGCTCGGTTTGTGGTTGTGTTAAAGAAGTTGCAAGAAAGTTTGCTTTTGAAGAATTATCTTCTTCCCTTCCTTTAAATGACTGCAGTTTTGACAGTTTCGATTTAAACTTTTATCCCGATACCGATATGGCAGATGGTTCCAACCCAAGAAAAAGAGCAACTGCAATTTTAAATCTTTGCCGTCAGTTTGCAAACGATTTTCCAAGTGTTAACCGTTCACTTTTATTTATGGGCGATGCAGGGCTTGGAAAGACACATCTTTCACTATCTTTAGTACGTGAAATTTCGGCAAAAGGCTACGGTGTAGTTTACGGTTCGGCACAAAATTTATTCTCTGCTGCTGAAAAGGAACATTTTTCATTTAGCGGCACACAAACAGCAGAAGAAAGCTTACTTAATTGCGATTTACTTGTAATTGACGACCTTGGCACAGAATTTTATTCGGCCTTTACCGCTTCCCTATTTTACAACATTATAAATTCCAGACTTTTAAGTGGAAAGCCAACTGTTATTAACACAAATTTAAGCTTTAACGAGCTTGAAAAGAAATATTCCGAAAGAATTGCTTCACGCTTTATTGGTGGATACGATATGAAGAAGTTCATAGGTTCGGATATTAGGCAGATAAAGGCGCTTAAAAACATATAAAAAAAGCAGAAACGAAATTTCGTTTCTGCTTTTTATTATGCATTTTCTGTGTCTTGGTCTTTATAAAGCACCAACGCTAACAACACGGCGCAAACACCCGAAATGATTTTACCTATAATCATTGGAAGCACATAAGTTTTATCGAATACCATTGTGAACGCAAGGTGTCCACCAAGTGCAAAGGATGCCGAAACAGCAAAAGCGCTGTTAAGCACAAGACCTTTTTTATTCATTTTATCTGCAACGCCAAAAGTAGATGCGTTAGTAACAACGCTTCCTAGAAGAGCAATTGCCGAAATACTGTTTATACCAACGAAAGAGCCTAATTTATTTAAAGGTTTATTAAGTAATTTTGAAACGATAAACATTAAAGGAAGCGCACCCGAAAGAGTTACACAGGCATTAGCACAAACGAATGCAGCATTTTCGAAGGTATCGAAATTAGGGTTGATTTCTATTTTGGTAAGGAAGGTAAACACTGCGCAAACAAGACCAATAATTGAAATGGTTTTCATTATGTAGCCGAAAATTTCGAAACACTTAATACAAACGTTACGGAAGAAGATAAGTGCAATACCTATAATTATGGATAAAATAATTAGTGGCAACAGATTTAAAAGTAAATCTAGCACAGGTATTTTACAAATAAGACCTGCGACAAAGCAACCTATGGGTACGGTTATTATGCCACAGATAAGACCAAAGAAAAGTTCTTTATATCTGCCGGGGTTTACCATACCTAAAGAAAAAGGAATTGTGAATGAAATTACACAGCCCATCATAGAAGAAACAACAAAGGCGTTAAAGTTACCAATAGTATCTGTTTTGCAAATGGCTTGTGCAAGGGGCGAGCCACCCATATCGTTTGCTAAAACCGATGCAGGTATTATTGATGGGTCTATACCAAAGGTGTTGTAAAAACTATCGAACAATGGGGTTAGCCAAACGCCAATAGCCGGCGCTAAAACTATCATACCGAGCATTGACAGTGCCATTGCGCCAAAAAGCGAAAATGCTTTTTCGAATTCTTTTCCAATACCGAATTTATTTCCAAAAACAAAATCGACAGCACCGATAAACGAAAAAATCAGCACTACTATTGTTATTGCATTCACGGTTTTATCTCCTTAAAATTATTTTCCTTGACGAGTATATCACAGTAAATGTAATTTTACAACCAATTTATGTATGCTAAAAAAAATTAGTCCAAGTGCAAAACACTTGGACTGTTTTTATTAAAGTAAGACGCTCATTACCTTGGGGAAATCGAGATAGTTGTCGATAGTTAAGAAATTGAAGTCTGCAAGGTAAACAGATTCATCGTTTCCACCGGGGCCGTAGTCGTCGCCAACGTAAACAACTTCGTCGTGGGCAATGCCTCTTTCGTCGCAATATTTTGCAAGGGCATAGGCCTTATTGAAGGGTGCAGGCGCCATATCGAAGGAAGAAGAACCACCTACAAACACGGTGTAATCGGAAAAGGTTGCCTTAACGTCTTCGTAAATTGCACGGCGTTTTTTACGGTCGGGGTCGAAAGAAAGTTTATCTTCAATTTTGGCTGCAGTACCAAGCACGGGGAATGTTATACAACCCGAAGCATGATATTCTACATTATCGCCCGCGAATTCGGTATAACCATATTTTTCACGCATTGCTGTTACACGCTTTTCGATAGATTCTTTATCAACAGGCATAACATCGTTACGAACTATATCTAGCTCGCCTGTTTCTTTATTATATTCTGCATACTGCATACCGTAGTTACCAAGTACATCTATTGGGAATTTACCCATTTGGTTGAAAATACGGTTACACATACCGGCGCCCGCCATTAAAAGCTTATACTTTTTAGCAAGCTGTTCAAGTACCTTGCGATTTTCTTCGCCTAAAGGTGATTTGTGTTGTGTAAGAGTTCCGTCTAGGTCGAATGCGATGAGTTTTATTTTATTTTTATCCATAATTATTACCTCTTACTTGCAAAACTGATAATAAAGCCAAAGAACTGTATATCTGTCTTTTAAATCTTTACCGTAAAGCACGGCATCTTTAATTTTTTCTTTGCCGTACATATTAATAAATGCATCGAAATCTAGTTCAATTTCATTTAAAAGATTTTTAATATAATCGAAACCGGGGCAACATTTAAGAGTAAGTGCAATTTGGTCTTTTTTAGCTGCTACAACTGCGCTATCGTCGGCACTATAAAGACCAACCTTGTTTTGAAGTGCAATACATTCATCGGCAGAGGTTGAATATATACGGCGAATTTCTTTTTGCCAATCTCCCCTGTTTTGCTTTGTATCTTCGAAGCCATTTTCAAGTATCATTTCACGAAGTTTACAGGTAACGGCAGCCGAATACATAACGTCTATACCATGTAAGAAATATTCTTTATTATCTAAAATTCCTGTAATTTCAAAGAAGTGTGAAAGGTGATGTTCACTACCCGAAGCAGGACGTGAATTGCCAACATAAGCCATTGCAATACCAACTGCAACAAGTGCTTCCATTAATGCGCCCACAGCCTTAACATCACGGGCTAAAACAGCCTTTGCTAAAGGTTCAACTTCTTTTACACAGGACATTGTAAGTTCGTAAACTTCATCGCAGAAGTATTCATCCTTAATGATTCTTGCAAGTTTCCAGTCGTTAAGGCAGGAATATTTACCAATAATATCGCCATAACCTGACTGAAGCATTGGGGTTGGTGCTGTTGCAAGAACCTTGGGTTCTGCAATAA
>JAFOFE010000016.1 GCA_017387475.1 Clostridia bacterium
ACCGGCACCTGGATTTGTTATGTCGGTAGATAACGGTCAGTTTGAAGCGGGCAGAAGCCTTGGATTCAACTATATTCAAACAATGATATTCATAGTAATACCGCAAATGTTTAAAATAGTGCTTCCCACCCTTTGTAACGAATTCATAGTGTTACTTAAAGAAACCTCGGTTGCAGGCTACGTTGGTATTGCCGACCTTACAAAAGCAGGCGACCTTATTCGAGGTCGTACCTTTTCGGCGTTTATGCCTCTTATTGCGGTTGCGCTTATTTATCTTGTAATTGTTATGCTGTTTACCTGGCTTGTAGGTAGACTTGAAAGGAGGCTGCGCAGAAGTGATCACTAATGAAGTTTTAATAAAAACCGAAAATCTGCAAAAGTCTTTTGGAAAGTTAAAGGTTTTAACGGGCATAGATATTGAAATCAAAAAAGGCGAAGTGGTTGTTGTTATCGGTCCTTCGGGTTCCGGTAAATCTACATTCCTTCGTTGCCTTAACCGTTTAGAAGAACCAACAGGTGGTAAAATCTTGTTTGAAGGTGCAGATATTACCGACCCTAAATGTAATATCAATTTACACCGTCAAAAAATGGGAATGGTTTTCCAACAGTTCAATCTTTTCCCACACCTTACCGTTCTTCGCAACCTTACAATTGCTCCAATGAAGCTTCTTGGTGTAAGCCGTGAAGATGCCGAACAAAAGGGAATGGAACTTTTGGCTCGTGTAGGTCTTGCCGATAAAGCAAACGCTTACCCAAACCAACTTTCGGGCGGTCAAAAACAGCGTGTTGCTATTGTACGTGCGCTCGCTATGAATCCTAACGTTATGCTCTTCGACGAGCCCACCTCTGCGCTCGACCCCGAAATGGTAGGCGAAGTTCTCGACGTTATGAAAAACCTTGCAAAAGAAGGTATGACAATGGTTGTCGTTACCCACGAAATGGGATTCGCTCGTGAAGTGGCCGACAGAGTTGTGTTTATGGACGAAGGCGTTATTGCCGAAGAGGGAACACCCGAAACAATTTTTTCAAACCCTCAAAATCCAAGAACAAAACAGTTCTTACAGTGCGTTCTTTAATAAAATGCAGTCGAAAGACTGCATTTTTTGTTGCTATAAATTTTTATTTGTGTTAAAATACCTAAGGTTAAAAAAAGAGGTGTTATTTTGTCGAACATTAAAGAAAATAAAATGGGCGTTATGCCCGTTAATAAACTTTTAATAACAATGTCGCTTCCAATGATGGCTTCTATGCTTATTCAAGCGCTTTATAATGTTGTCGATAGCGTTTTTGTTGCAAAAATCGGCGAAGAAGCAATTACTGCTTTATCTTTAGCTTTTCCCGTGCAAAACCTTATGATAGGTGTTGCAACAGGTACAGGCGTAGGTATGAACGCATTACTTTCCCGTTCGCTTGGCGAAAAAGATGCTAAAAGGGTAAATCAAGCTGCAACCAACGGTGTTGCACTCGCTATGTTATCTTCGGTACTTTTTATTCTTTTCGGTATTTTCTTTTCACGCACATTCTTTGCAATTCAAACCGACAATGAACTTATAATTAAGTATGGCGCACAGTACATATCCATTTGCACAATTGGCTCTGCATTCCTTTATATTTCCATTATTTTCGAACGCTTAATGCAGGCAACGGGTAAAACCATTTACTCTATGTACACCCAAGGTATAGGCGCTATAACAAACATTATTTTAGACCCTATTCTTATATTCGTGTGCGATTTAGATGTTATTGGTGCAGCACTTGCTACAGTTATTGGTCAAATGCTTTCTTGTTTTACCGGAATTCTGTTGAATTACCGTTACAATTACGAAATTACACTTAATTTTAAGGGCTTCAAATTCCATGGCGAAACAGTAAAACGTATCTATTCTGTTGGCGTTCCTTCAATGCTTATGATGGGCATTGGTTCGGTTATGAATTTTTCGCTTAACAAAATTCTTATCGATTTCTTCTCTACAACAGCAGCTGCAGTTCTTGGAATTTACTATAAAATTCAGTCTTTCGCATTTATGCCACTGTTTGGTTTAAATAACGGAATAGTACCAATCATTGCATATAACTACGGTGCAGGCAAGCGCAAAAGAATTACTAAATGTATTCGCCTTGCAATAACCTATGCAACGGGCATTATGCTAATTGCAATTTTGGTGTTCCAAATATTCCCCAAAGAATTGCTTTTAATGTTCGAAGCGTCGGAGCATATGCTTTCAATTGGTGTTCCTGCTTTTAGAATTATTAGCATACATTACCTTTTTGCAGGCTTCTGTATTGTAATGGGTACCGTTTTCCAAGCCTTTGGCAAGGGCGCACTTTCATTGGTTGTGTCAATCTGCCGTCAGCTTGTAGTATTGCTTCCTGCTGCCTACCTGCTCGCAATTTTATTTAAAGACAATATCAATATGTTCTGGCTTTGCTTCCCAATAGCAGAAGTAATGTCTTTAACAGTTAGCGCAATTTGCTATATGTTCGTATATAAGAAAATCATAAAACCAATTCCTAATAACGCATAAATTTTGTTATATATATAAATATAAATAAATTTATAGTCTTCTTATTGACAGTGCTTTTTCCTTGTGGTATAATTGAAAAAATTTGTAAGGAGACTGCACTATGAAATATCTGGTTAAATCAGCTAATGTTTATATAGATAATTCTTTTTCAGTGGTTGACTTATTTATTGACGGTGGAAATATTGTTTCTATTGGTCAAAACCTTTCTCATTCCAACGCTATTGTTATTTCTGCTCAAGGGCTTACTATTTTTCCCGGTTTTTCAGATGTACACGTACATTTGAGAGAACCGGGTTTTTCTTATAAAGAGACGGTTGCAAGTGGCACATTAGCTGCTGCAAAGGGTGGCTATACAAACGTGTGCACAATGCCCAACCTAAAACCTTGTCCCGATTCGGTAGAACATTTAACCGAACAGCTAGAAATTATTAAGCGTAATGCAAAGGTTAACGTTTACCCGTTTGGTACAATAACAGTTGGTGAAAACGGCCAAGTACTTTCAGATATGGAAGGTATGGCAGAAAATGTTATTGGCTATTCGGACGACGGTAGGGGAGTCCAGAACCAAGAAATAATGCTTTCGGCAATGCAAAAAGCCAAATCGCTAAATAAAATAATTTCAGCTCACTGTGAAGATAATTCATTACTTTTTGGTGGATACATCCACGACGGCGAATATGCTAAACTGCACGGACATAAAGGTATCTGCAGCGAAAGTGAATGGGGTCCTATTAAAAGAGATATTGAACTTGTTAAAAAAACCGGTTGTAAATATCACGTTTGCCACATTTCCACAAAAGAAAGTGTAGAACTTATCAGACAAGCTAAAAAAGACGGTGTAGACATCACCTGTGAAACAGGTCCACACTACCTTACAATCAACGACTCTATGCTAAGGGAAGACGGCAGGTTTAAAATGAACCCACCAATTCGAAGCGAAGAAGATAGGCTTGCCTTAATCGAAGGCATTAAAGATGGCACAATAGATGTCATCGCAACAGACCACGCACCACATTCGGCAGAAGAAAAGTCAAAAGGGCTTGAAAAAAGCGCAATGGGTGTTGTAGGGTTAGAAACTGCATTTGCAGTTTGCTATACAAAACTTGTAAAAACGGGAATAATAACCCTTGAAAAGCTTGTAGAACTGCTTAACGTAAACGCTACAAAGCGTTTCGGAATAGGCTCGCAAATTAAAGTTGGCGCACCGGCAGATTTTACAGTGTTTAACCTCGAAGAAAAGTTCCGGGTTAAAAAAGAAGATTTTGTATCAATGGGTAAGGCTTCACCATTCGAAGGCGAAGAGCTTTACGGCAGATGCAAAATGACATTCGTAAACGGAAATATAGTATATAGTGAAAATTAACGGAGGAATTTAAAATGGCAAAAAGAACAGACATTAAAAAGGTATTAATCATCGGCTCCGGTCCAATCATTATCGGACAAGCTGCTGAATTCGACTATGCAGGAACTCAAGCCTGCCTAGCACTTAAAGAAGAAGGTTATCAGGTAGTTCTTGTTAACTCTAACCCTGCTACCATTATGACCGATACAACAATTGCAGATAAGGTTTATATGGAACCTTTAACTCTTGAATATGTTGCAAAAATTCTCCGTTATGAACGTCCCGATGCTATCGTTCCTGGTATCGGTGGCCAAACAGGACTTAATATTGCAATGCAGCTCGAAAAGAAGGGTGTTTTAAAGGAATGTGGCGTAGAGCTTCTTGGTACTTCAAGCGAAAGTATTGAACGCGCAGAAGACCGTGAACTCTTTAAAGAACTTTGCCAGTCTATTGGCGAACCTACAATTCCTTCCGAAATCACATACAGTTTAGATGAAGCTAAAATTGCTGCCGAAAAAATCGGTTACCCCGTTGTTCTCCGTCCTGCATTTACACTTGGTGGTACAGGTGGTGGCTTCGCTAATAACGAAGAAGAGCTTATCGAAATCGGACTTAACGCATTCAAGCTTTCTCCTGTACATCAGGTTCTTATCGAAAAGAGTGTTAAGGGTTATAAGGAAATCGAGTTCGAAGTTATGCGCGACTCTAACGACCACGCTATTACCATCTGTGGTATGGAAAACATCGACCCTGTTGGTGTTCACACCGGCGACTCTATCGTTGTAGCTCCTATTATGACCTTAAGCGATAAAGACCAAAAAATGCTTAACGATTCTGCAATTAAAATTATTCGCGAACTTAAAATCGAAGGTGGTTGTAATGTTCAGTTCGCACTCAACCCCGTAACCAGCGAATATTATTTAATTGAAGTTAACCCCCGTGTTTCTCGTTCTTCGGCACTCGCTTCTAAAGCAAGTGGTTACCCAATTGCTCGTGTAACTGCTAAAATCGCTTTAGGTATGGCTCTTGAAGACATTAAAATTGCAAATACCACAGCTGCTTTCGAACCAAGACTCGACTATGTAATTGCAAAATTACCTCGTTTCCCATTCGATAAATTTACATCTGCTTCCAATAGCCTTGGTACACAAATGAAGGCTACAGGCGAAGTTATGGGTATCGGTTCTACTTTAGAAGAAAGTCTTCTTAAGGGTATCCGTTCTCTTGAAATCGGTGTAAACCATATCTATCATAGCAAATTCGACAATATGAGCGATAACGAACTTCGCGAATATATTACCGAATTCAGAGATGACAATATCTTCGCAATTGCTGAACTTCTTTATCGTGGCGCAACCGTAGAAGAAATTCACGAAATCACAAAAATTACTGCATTCTTCCTTGAAGCAATTAAGCGCATTATCGATATGGAGCAAAACCTTAAAGATAATGCCTTCAACCTTGAAATTTTAAAAAGCGCAAAGAAAATGGGCTTCTCCGATAAGTATGTTGCAAGAATGTGGAATTGCGACGAAATAGAAGTATTCAACTATCGCAAGGAAAAGAATCTTTTCCCTGTATTCCGTATGGTAGATACCTGCCACACAGGCGCATACATTCCTTACTTCTATTCTTCTTACCACGGCGAAAATACTTCTGTATTAACCAATAAAAAGAAGATTGTTGTTCTTGGCGCAGGCCCAATTCGTATCGGTCAGGGTGTTGAATTCGACTATTCAACCGTTCACGCTGTATCCACAATTAAAAATTCCGGTTACGAAGCAATTATTATCAACAACAACCCCGAAACAGTTTCTACCGACTACACAACAGCCGATAAACTCTATTTCGAACCCTTAACTCCGGAAGATGTTATGAATATTATTGAGTTCGAAAAGCCCGAAGGTGTTGTGGCTTCTCTTGGTGGACAAACTGCAATCAACCTTGCAGAACCTCTTATGAAGCGTGGCGTTAAAATTATCGGTACCGATTGCGACGCTATTGAACGTGCCGAAAACCGTGATGCTTTCGAAAAGCTTTTAACCGAACTTGGCATTCCTCAACCAAAGGGCAAGGCTGTAACCTCTATCGAAGCCGGTGTAGCTACTGCTAAAGAAATTGGTTACCCCGTACTTGTTCGTCCTTCCTTCGTACTTGGTGGTCGTGCAATGCAAATCGTTGCTAATGAAGATCAGCTTCGCCACTATTTACAAACTGCAGTTCAAATCGACGAAGATAAACCCGTACTTGTAGATAAATACATTCAGGGTAAGGAAGTAGAAATCGACGCAATCTGCGACGGTAAAAACGTATTCGTACCCGGTATTATGGAACTTATCGAACGTACAGGTATCCACTCGGGCGACTCTATCAGCGTATATCCCACCTTCAGTATCTCTAATAAGGTTAAGGGAACAATTCTTCAATACGCAAAGAAACTTGGCGTTGGTATCGGCATCGTAGGTCTTTACAACATTCAGTTCATTGTCGACGATAATGACGATGTTTATATTATCGAAGTTAACCCACGTTCTTCACGTACCGTTCCTTTCTTATCCAAGGCAACAGGTTACAGTCTTGCAGACATCGCAACCGAAGTTATCCTTGGTAAGAGCCTTAAAGAACTCGGTATATTCGATCTTTATCCCGACGAGAAAAAGCGTTGGTACGTAAAGGTTCCTGTATTCTCATTCAACAAGCTTCGTGGACTTGACGCATACCTTTCACCTGAAATGAAGTCTACCGGCGAAGCTATCGGTTATGACGATAAGCTTAACCGCGCACTTTATAAAGCGCTTCAAGCATCCGGTATGAAGCTTCAAAATTACGGTACAGTTCTTGCTACTATTGCCGATAAAGATAAGGAAGAAGCACTTCCATTAATTCGTCGTTTCTATAACCTCGGTTTCAATATTCAGGCAACGGAAGGTACTGCAAAGTTCCTTAAAGAAAACGGTATTCGTACCCACGTTCTTAAGAAAATTAACGAGGGCAGCGATGAAATTATAGATGCACTCCGTCAAGGACACATCGCATACATCATCAACACCCGTGATATTTCTTCTAAAGACCAGTTAAGTGATGGTGCTGAAATTCGTCGCTATGCTATCGAAAACAATGCAACACTCTTCACTGCACTCGATACAGTAAAGGTTCTGCTCGACGTTCTTGAAGAAACCACACTTACAATTTCCACAATTGATGCATAAGGAATTTTAAAATGAAACAATCTATTTTCAAAATTTTAACTAACGAAAATATTGCCGATAAGGTCTATAAAATGACCTTATCGGGCGATACTTCCGATATTTCTGCCACAGGCCAGTTTGTTAACATTAAACTCGACGGTATGTTTCTTCGTCGCCCAATTTCTGTTTGCGACTATACCGACGGTGTTTTAACCCTTATCTACAAGGTTGTGGGCAAAGGTACAGAATTTATGTCGGGCCTTAAAGCAGGTTACGAGCTTGACATTTTAACAGGTCTTGGCAACGGTTACTATTTAGGTCTTGCAGGCGATAAGCCACTTTTAATTGGTGGCGGCGTTGGTGTTCCACCACTTTATGCGCTTGCAAAGAAATTAATTAGTGAAGGAAAACAGGTTTCTGTAATTCTTGGCTTTAATTCTAAAACAGATGTATTTTATGAAGAAGAATTTAAAGCGCTTGGCGCTAATGTGTTTGTTACAACAGCCGATGGCAGCTATGGTATTAAAGGCTTTGTAACCGACGCTTTAGGTTTAGTAGGAGATTACACATATTTCTACACCTGTGGCCCCGAACCTATGCTTAAAGCAGTTTATAACGCTACTACTACAAGTGGTCAGTTCAGCTTCGAAGAAAGAATGGGCTGTGGCTTTGGCGCTTGTATGGGTTGCTCTTGCAAAACCAAATACGGCAATATGCGTATTTGTAAAGATGGCCCCGTGCTTGTTAAGGAGGGAATAGTATGGTAGACACAAAAGTTACCCTTAGTGGTATTGAGCTAGATAACCCCATCATTCCCGCTTCGGGAACATTCGGTTTCGGTTACGAATTTGCCGAAATCTACGATATAAATATGCTTGGCACATTTTCTTTTAAGGGAACAACCAAAGAAGCTCGTTTCGGCAACCCCACACCAAGAATTGCCGAATGCCCTTCGGGTATGATTAATGCTGTAGGGCTTCAAAACCCAGGCATTGAAAACGTAATTGCCGAAGAACTTCCCAAACTTAAAGAATGTTTCCATAAGCCTGTTATGGCAAACATTAGTGGTTTTTCACTTGAAGAATATGTATATTGCTGCGAAAAAATCGACAAGCAAGAACAGGTTGGTTGGATAGAAGTAAATGTTAGCTGTCCTAACGTTCACGGTGGTGGTATGAGCTTCGGCGTAAGCCCCGAATCTGCTGCCCAAGTAACAAAGGCAGTTAAAGCCGTTACTACAAAACCTGTTTATATTAAACTTTCACCCAATGTTACAGATATCGTTTCCATTGCAAAAGCTTGCGAAGAAGCAGGCGCAGACGGTATCAGTATGATAAATACTATGCTTGGTATGAGAATAAATCTCAACACCAAAAAGCCTGTAATCGCCAATAAAATGGGTGGATATTCAGGTAGCGCAATAATGCCTGTTGCGCTTCGTATGGTGTATCAGGTTTATGAAGCAGTAAATATCCCAATTATTGGTATGGGTGGAATTACTACTGCAGAAGATGTAATCGAAATGATGCTCGCAGGTGCTACAGCAGTTCAGGTTGGCGCAGCTAACCTTATTGAACCTTACGCTTGCAAGAACATCATCGAAGACCTTCCAAGAGTAATGGAAAAATATAAAATTAACTCACTTAAAGACATTATAGGAGGCGCACATAATGGGTAAAGATGTAATTATCGCTTGCGATTTTGCGGGCAAAGACGAATGTCTAGCTTTTCTCGATAAGTTTCAGGGCAGAAAGCCTTATGTAAAAATTGGTATGGAGCTTTTCTATGCTGCAGGCCCCGAAATTGTTAAGGAAATAAAGGCAAGAGGCCACAAAATCTTTTTAGATTTAAAACTTCACGATATTCCTAACACAGTTAAAAAGTCTATGTCTGTACTTTCTCGTTTAGATGTTGATATGACAAATCTTCATGCAGCAGGCACTATTTCTATGATGGAAGCAGCACTTGAAGGTTTAACCCGTGAAGACGGAACACGTCCTCTTCTTATTGCTGTTACACAGCTTACATCTACCGACCAAGAAAGAATGGAAAACGACCTTTTAATTAAAGAACCTATCGATAAGGTTGTTATGCACTATGCTTCTAACGCTGCTAAAGCAGGGCTCGACGGCGTTGTTTGCTCGCCACTCGAAGCAGGCAAAGTACACGATGCCTGTGGCGCAAACTTCTTAACAATCACACCAGGTGTTCGTTTCGCAGATGGCGATATTGGCGACCAAAAGCGTGTTATGACACCTGCCGAAGCAAAGAAAATCGGTTCAGACTACATTGTTGTAGGACGTCCTATCACAGCTGCTGCAGACCCTGTTGCTGCTTATGAACGTTGTGTTGCAGAATTTATAGATTAAGAGGTGCAAAAATGGAAGGCTATAAAAGAGAGTTTATTCAGTTTTTAGAATCTGCAGGCGTATTAAAGTTTGGCGATTTTACTGCTAAAAGTGGTCGTAAAATTCCTTACTTTATAAATGCAGGCGATATTAAAACAGGCGAACAAATTTGTAAACTTGGCGAATTTTACGCAAAAGCTTATTTTGAAAAGGTTGGCAATAAGAAAACCGTTCTTTACGGACCGGCTTATAAAGGTATCCCCATTGCTGTATCTGTTGCAGTAGCACTTGCTAAAAATGGACTCGATGTACCTTTCTTCTTCAACCGTAAAGAAGAAAAAGACCACGGCGAAGGTGGCGTTTTCGTAGGCTACAAGCCACAAGAAGGCGAAGAAATCGTTATCGTTGAAGACGTTATTACAGCAGGTACTGCTATTCGTGAAAGCATGGAAATCTTATCGGGCCTTAAAGGCA
>JAFOFE010000017.1 GCA_017387475.1 Clostridia bacterium
ATATCGCCATAACCTGACTGAAGCATGGGTGTTGGCGCAGTTGCAAGAACCTTGGGTTCTGCAATAATTGCTTTAGGTGGTGCAGCATTTAAGGTTACCTTCATTCCACCAAGAATTAGCGCCGAGCCAACCGAAGCATAACCATCCATACTTGGAGCAGTTGCAACTATGTAATATGGTAAATTATTTTTAAAGCTTACATATTTACAAAGGTCATTAATAACGCCTGAACCAACACCAACAATAATGTCGGTTTTGTTTGTAAGCTTATTATTTATAATTTCAATTTGTGTTTCGTCGGGAATAACTACATCGGTTTGGTCCTGTAAAATAAGGACTTCTGCCTTGTTTACAAGTTTTTCGGCAACGTCTTTTCCACAAGCAGCATAGGTGTTGTTATCGCACACTATTAGTATGTTGTTGTAATTTTTGCACAGGTCGGGAAGACGGTCTATTGCGCCTTCGGCAATATCCAAATAGTCGATAGGACAGCTGTGCGACCTTGAACAAGAACAATCTTTAATTCCTTTTAGAAGCTTTTTAACATCCATAATGCAACCTCCAAAATTTTTACACCAATAATTATACTAAAATATTCCATAAAAATCAATATAATATTACAAAAAACAAAATGCCGTAGCTTACGCCACGGCATTTAAAGTTTTTACTTATTTAAGTGCAGCTTTAAGATTTTCGAGTTGAGCTTTGAGTTCTTCAGGAAGCTTATCGCCGAACTTCTTGTAATGTTCTTCGATTTCTGCTGCTTCTGCAGTCCAGATATCTTTGTCAACCTTTAAGATGCTCTTAAGAGTTTCGATATCGAAGTCGAGGTCGGTAAGGTCGATGTCTTCTGCCTTGGGTACATAACCGATAGCAGTTTCGTCTGCATCTGCCTTGCCTTCGCAACGGTCGATGATCCAGTTAAGAACACGCATATTGTCGCCGAAACCGGGCCAAATGAAGTTGCCTTCGTCGTCGGTACGGAACCAGTTAACGTTGAAGATTTTGGGAGCCTTGTCGCCAAGCTTTTTGCCCATTTCAAGCCAATGTGCGAAGTAGTCGCCCATGTGGTAACCACAGAAAGGAAGCATAGCCATAGGATCGCGACGAACAACACCAACAGCACCAGCTGCAGCAGCAGTTGTTTCGGAAGCCATAGCAGAGCCTACGAATACACCGTTAACCCAATCTTTAGATTGATATACAAGGGGTGCGCACTTTGCACGACGACCACCGAAGATGATTGCAGAGATAGGAACGCCAGCGCCCTTATCGAATTCTTCGGAGATGCAGGGGCAGTTTTCTGCAGGTGCAGTGAAACGGCTGTTAGGATGAGCTGCGCAGGTAGATTTATCTGCCTTGTCGAACTTGGAAGCATCCCAAGGATTGCCTCTCCAGTCGATAGCGTTTTCAGGAAGATTCTTGTTTAAGCCTTCCCACCAAACAGTATTATCATCGAGCACGTGAGCTACGTTGGTGAAGATAGTGTTCTTCTTTGTAGACTCGAGAGCGTTGAAGTTAGATTTTTCGTTGGTACCGGGAGCAACACCGAAGAAACCGTTTTCGGGGTTGATAGCATAAAGACGTCCGTCTTCGCCTATTCTCATCCAAGAGATGTCATCGCCAACGGTCCAAATCTTGTAGCCTTTATCCTGAAGATACTTGGGAGGAATGAGCATTGCAAGGTTGGTTTTACCACAAGCAGAGGGGAATGCAGCTGCAACATAGTGAACTTCGCCCTTAGGATTCTGAAGACCTAAGATAAGCATGTGTTCAGCCATCCAGCCTTCTTTCCAGCCTTGGTAAGAAGCGATACGAAGTGCGAAGCACTTTTTACCGAGAAGAACGTTTCCGCCGTAACCGGAGTTAACAGAAATGATGGTGTTATCTTGAGGGAAGTGGCAAATGAATCTGTTTTCAGGATCAACATCGCAACGGCTGTGGAGACCACGAACCCAGTCATTAGAATCGCCAAGTACATCCCAAACCTTTGTAGAAACGCGGGTCATGATGAGCATGTTGAGAACAACATACACAGAATCGGTAATTTCTACGCCGATTTTAGCGAGAGGAGAACCGATGGGGCCCATGGAATAAGGGATGATATACATTGTACGGCCTTTGTAGCTGTTTTTAGCAATTTTGTAAAGCTTTTCGTACATTTCAGCAGGGTCGCACCAGTTGTTTGTGGGGCCTGCTTCTTCTTTAGTTGTTGTACAGATGAAGGTTCTGTCTTCAACACGAGCAACGTCGTTGGGGTTTGTTCTGTGAAGATAGCAACCGGGAAGTTTTTCCTGATTGAGTGCTTCGAGTTCGCCAAGACGAACTGCTTCTGCACGAAGCTCATCGCGCTGAGCGTCGGTGCCGTCTACCCAAACAACCTTTTCGGGCTGAAGGAGTTCTTTCATTTCTTCGAGCCATTTAAGCACGGTGGGGTTCTTTGTCATTTTAAAATCTCCTTTTGTTCCGTCTTCTGACGAAGACCAATTTTTCACAAATACATTATATGCCGTTTTATAAATAAAATCAAGTAGAAAAATTAACAAATTTATTAATTTTTCGTATATTTGTTTATAAAAAAAGCCGACTTTTTAATAGTCGGCTAGATTTTTATTAAAATTGGCATTATTCCATTACTTTCTATATCTATAACGGCATAACCCGTGCTTCCTTCCCTTGCGCTGCTAAGTGAACCCGGATTCACAAAATGTATGCCATCGGCATATTCTTTATTAGCGACGTGGGTGTGTCCGTAAAGCACAATGCTTGCACCTTCTACGAGCGCCATTTGCTTTAATCTGCCTATACCACTTTTAACAGAAAGATGATGTCCGTGGGTAAAAAATATTTTTTTGCCACCGACAACGGCTGTATCTGCCGATTTATAGGTAGATGAATAGTCGCAATTTCCACTTACAATATGAAAGGTACGGTCTGTGTAAATAAAGGGGTAATCTTCAATATCTCTTACGCAGTCCCCTAAAAAGAAAATATGCTTTGCTTCGGGTTGCGCTTCGATAGCTTTTTCTATTTGGCTTGTTCTGCCGTGCGAATCTGAAAACACAAGTATTCTCATAATTTATCCTTTCATAAAATCAGCCTACTTCATATATAAATATAATACAGTATTTCGGGGGTGATTTCAATGAATAAAAACTTCGCCAATAAAAAAATTAGCAACGAAATGAAAAACGCTATAAAAAACAAAGACGCAGCTTCCCTAATGTCTAATTTAAATGCCGAAGACAAGAAACTTTTAGATACCCTTTTAAATGATGAAGAAAAGCGCAAAGAATTTTTATCATCACCAGAAGCGAAAGCTATAATTTCTTCGCTATTCAAAGGCAGGTAGCGCTATGGATGATATAAGTGAAAAGCTTTCTGCCTTGCTTGGCGACCCCGAAGGAATGGAAAGAATTAAAAATATGGCGCAAAGCCTACTTGGCAGTACGCCTGAACCTGCCGAAGAACCAAGCCTTGATGACTTTAATATAGATATAGGTGCACTAACGGGAATACTAAAGAAAATGAAAATCAGTGGTGGAAATGATTCAAGAATAAATCTTTTACTTGCGCTAAAGCCAAACCTTTCGCCCGAAAAACAGGCTAAAGTGGATAGCGCAATAAAAATATTAAAGCTTATTGAATTTGCCCCCATATTGAAGGATATGGGGTTGTTCGGTTAGAGGGGTTTTATGGCAGATATGACAAAAGAAGAATTCCAAAGGCAAAAAAGTGATGCCGAGCGCAGAATGCGAGAACTTTACAGGGGGCAAAATATGCCCCCATTCCCCGATTTTGTATCGGTACCAAAGCAACAAGAAGCACCAAAACCTGAACCAACAAAAAAAGAAATTGCACCCACACGAAACAATACTAATAACATATTTAAATTCTTAAATTTTTCGGAACTGTTAAAATCACCCGATGCGCTTTTAATTTTAGGCCTGATTTTTCTGCTTATGAGCGATAATGCCGACGAAAAGCTGATTTTAGCGCTTGTTTTTGTAATGCTTTAAATGCGCCAAAAAGGGTTACAAAATTTTAACTTTTTCGACAAAAAAATTCATTATGTAAACCATAACAACCTTGAAGTTATTAAGGTTATTAACCGAGTTATTAACAATTTTTAGACCGATTTCATTGATTTTAAGGCAAAATAGCCTTCAAAGTTGTGGATAACTCGGTTAATAAAGTGAATATTTTAACCACAGTTTCATAACGATAATAAAACTTTATGTAAAGCAACTTCGTGAAAAAAAGTCCTTGAAATTTTATTTTTTGATTTACTATTACAAAAAAATGATGTATAATAACCATAGTTTGTATAAAATGTACAAGGACGTGTTCTTTTGAAGATTTTAAACGTAATTTTATCCCTTGTTTTTTGCCTTTTTATTTTGGCAGGTTGTGGCGAATCTGAAGCACCAAACACTATGGAAATTTCCAATTCTATTAAATCGCTTTCTGCCGAAACGGTTGTTTGGACGGCACTCGACAAAACCAGCTTCGAGCCATACTTTGGAATAACCGAAAAAGGCATTACCGAATTTAGTGGTTTTATTAACAGCAGCGAAGAAAAATTTGATATGATTGCTGTTTTTAAATATGAAGACAGCGATACGCGCGATGCGATATTAGACGGCTTCTATTCCCTAACCCGACAAATGAGCGACAATTACAGAATTGCAAACGAAAATGAAGTTACAAAAATTTCCGAACCAATTATTGCAGAATGTGGCAACACCATTATTCTTTGCATAATGGATTCGGGTACAAAGGTTAACAATTACCTTGAAAATGAGCTTAATGCTGAAATAATTTCATAATTTTTAGAAGGTGTATGTTCTGCACCTTCTTTTTTTGCGAAACACTTTTATTTGAAATCATAATATGATACAATATATAAAAACATTTTACGGAGTTTTAAATGGCAAAGGTAATTAAAAAAGAAAGCGCTTTAAAACAAGACTTTTTAAGGCAAAAGCAAAAGGTTAAAAGAGCAGCGCTTACAGCCTGTATTTTTATACTGTTGGCTATTTTGGGCAATATTCTTATGCGCTTTGAACTTGCTTATTATGTAGGTCTTGTACTTATTTTTATATCGGCTTTAGGGTTTATTGGCTGTTGCGCATACGCTTCCCTTAAGCAAAACCTAATAGCATCACTTAAACAAGGTGTAGACGGCGAAGATATAACTGCCGATATTTTAAAGGAAGGTCTTGACGACAGTTACACCGTTTTTCAAAATTCGGTTATAACCTTTGAAGGCAAGAAAAGCGAGCTTGACCTTATTGTTGTTGGCAAAAACGGTGTATTTGTTGTTGAAGCAAAAAATCGAAACGGCAGAATTGTAGGTTCCTACACAAAAGAAAAGTGGGTACAACACAAGGTTGGTGCTAAAGGTGGCGAATACTCTGCCGATTTTTACAGTCCTGTAAAGCAGGTTGCCACCCACGTATTTAGGCTTGCAGGTTTTTTAAGACAAAATTCTGCGCCTGCATTTATTAACGGAATAGTTTTCTTTGCAAGTGAAGATACACAGCTTGAAATTTCGGGCAGTCCCGAAAAAGTTCCTGTTTTGCAGGGGGCAAAAAATTTAATAAGGTATATAAAGAAAAACGATAATTCACTTCCTGCCGATATTTCGGCACGAATTTGTGAGCTGTTAAAAAAATAGAGCGTCGAAAGACGCTCTTTTTTTAGAATGTAATATCTGTTTTGCGATATTTTTTTGGTGTTGTGCCAACAATGCTTTGAAATTTTTTGTAAAAATACGGTGTATCGTAAAAACCTGTTTGTTCTGCAATAGCATCTATTGATAAATCGCTTGTTAAAAGCAGATGCTTTGCAGTTTCAATTCTTCTTTGACAACGCCAATCTGCCGGTGAAAAGCCTGTTGCATCTTTAAACTTCTTTCTTAATCCACTAGCGCTTATTTTAAGTTCTTCGGCTATTTGTTCAATTGATTTTTCGCTTGATTTTAGCAGTTGCTTTGTTTTTGAAATAAGCTCTGTATCGGTAACGCTGTTGCTAATATAATTGCTGTGCATTACGTGTAAGCAATAAAAGAAATAGGCTTGTTTTAAATAGTCGACATTTTCTTCATCTTCAAGCGCTAAAATACGGCGCAAAGCCGTTTCAAATTGTAAGGTTTTATCGGCAGCGTTATAAAAAGGCGGTATAGCAAGGGTGTGTCCTTCTTCTAAATCGAAATTTACAAGAATAGTTTCTACTTCCCCTTCGTTTATGTGAAAACGCGCCTTATAAAGACTGTTTTTCGGAAGGTATATATAGTGTCCTTGTTTTAAAGATATAACTTTATCGTTTAAAATGTAGTCTACGCGCCCCTTGGTTACTGCTAAAATCCCATAACAAGAGCGTGGAACGTTAAGAAAACTATATTCATCTTGCTGCCAATGCCATTTTATTGTTTTAATATCTTTAGCAAGTATTTCTTTAGCGAACATTTTACCACCTCTAATTTATAATATATCATTTTAGCGAAAAATACAAGAAATAATCGTTTTGCCAATAGCAAAACTCACTTTATTGGTTTAATATATTAATATAATATTATGCGAATTTATTGTTTTAGGAAAAAAAGGTGTTTGCATGAAAATTACAAAATTAACTTTAAGAAAGGTGATGGCTTGTTTAATGGTTGGAAGTTTGTTGGCTACCGGAATTATTTTGCCTGCGCAAAATGCCGAAGTTTATGCCAAATCTAACGCAGGTGCCGTTGCACTTGCTCGACAAGCTGCTGCCGAAGGTATTGTTGTGCTTGAAAACAACGATAACGTTTTGCCACTTAAGGCAAACTCCCCTGTTGCCATTTTCGGAAGATGTCAGTACGACACCTTTTCGGGTGGATACGGCACAGGTAAAGGACCTAACACCGATTACCCCCCAATAACCATTATGCAAGGTTTCGATAACAACCCTGCCCTTTCGTATAACGAAGAGCTTGCCGAAACCTACAGAGATTGGATTTCTGAAAATCCAATTCAAACAGGTGGTTGGGGTACGTGGCCTGCAAACCACCCCGAAATGCCTGTAAGCAACGAGTTAGCAGCAAAGGCTGCAACTGTTTCTGATACTGCTATTGTAGTAATTGGTCGTGCTGCAGGCGAAGACCGTGAGCTTACTTATGACGAAATTAAGCTTACTGCCGAAGAAACAGAAATGCTTGAAAACGTTAACAACAACTTTGAAAACATTATTGTTCTTATGAATGTTGGTAACGTTATAGATATGGCTTGGAGAAGCGATTACGAAAACATTAAGTCGGTTGTTTATGTATGGCAAGGCGGCCTTGAAAACGGTAACGCTATTGCCGATGTTCTTTCGGGCGATGTTTCCCCTTCGGGTAAGCTTGCAGATACTATTGCAACTTCTTTCGATTATTATCCTTCCAGCATAGCAGGCTTCGGACTTCTTGATGGCGATGCATGGAACGAAGTTTACAGAGAAGACATATATGTTGGTTATCGCTATTTTGAAACCTTCCATCCCGAACAGGTGCTTTACCCATTCGGCTTTGGTCTTTCTTACACCGAATTTGACATTGATTCTTCGGTAAGTTTTGAAGACGGAAACGTTGTAGTTGAAGCAACCGTTACAAATATTGGCGATACATACAGTGGTAAAGAGGTTGTACAGGTTTACTACGGCGCACCACAAGGTGCATTAGGAAAACCTACACGCGAACTTGCTGCTTACGCTAAAACAAACGAAATTGCTCCCGGAGCTTCACAAACACTTACTATTTCTTTCCCAATTTCTAATATGGCATCGTACGATGATTGTGGTGCTACCGGATATGAATCTGCTTGGGTTTTAGAAGCAGGCGAATACAAAATTTATGTTGGTAACTCTGTACGCGATGCAAAACACGTTAAATCATATTCTGTTAAAGATACCATAGTTACCGAACAACTTGCCGAAGCAAACTCAATTATTTTAGACCAACTTCGTGATATAATTGCAATTAACCGAATTAATGCGCCTTACGGTGGCTTAACCCGTTTAGTACCTGTTGATAACGGAGACGGTACCTACACTGCAAACTGGAAGGGCGAAATGCCTTATTACGAAACATTTGAAGAATCGGGCTACAGTGAGCGCGTTTTAGCTTCTATTCAAGAAGCCGGCGAAAACGAAGTTGCTCTTACAGGCGACAAAGGTATTAAACTTATAGACGTATATAACGGCGAAGCTACATTAGATGAATTTATTTCTCAATTAACCGTTAAAGAGCTTGCAGTACTTACCCGTGGATACGGTCCACAAAGTTGCGATTTGTGTGATGCTAGTGGTAACGGTGGTGGATTCGGTGGACTTGAACAGTCGCTTCGCGATAAGGGTGTCCCTGCCGTTTCAACAAGAGGTACCCCTGCAGGCGTAGGCATTTCGGGAACACACAAAAAAATTCCGATTGCAACTCAACTTGCTTGCACATTTAACGATCCTCTTGTTCAACAGCTTTACTATTATGTAGGTCAAGAGGGCGTTGATTATTATCTTGACGTACACCTTGCCCCCAGTATGAACGTTCACAGAAACCCACTTGGCGGCCGTAACTTTGAATATTATTCCGAAGACCCTGTTCTTGCAGGTCAAATGGCAGCTTCTGCTACAAACGGCGCGCAGGCTGCGGGCATTAGCGCTTGTCCTAAACATTTTGCACTAAATTCACAAGAAGAAAAACGTCGCTATACCGATTCGGTTGTTTCAGAACGTGCGCAAAGAGAAGTTTACTTAAAGGCATTCGAAATTTGCGTTAAGTCTTCCGACCCGGATACAATTATGGCAAGTTACAACCGTATTAACGGCTTTGACACCTGCTATAACTTCGACCTTGCTACCACAATTCTTCGTGAACAGTGGGGCTGGGACGGCGTTCTTATGACCGACTGGTGGTTAAACAGAGATTCTTCCGACGAGCTTGGCGTTGCATTCGACGCTTGGCGTATTCGCGCTCAGGTTGACCTTAACATGCCCGGTATTATGCCAGGATACGTTGGTCGCGAAAGTGAAATGAAGAACGATTGGGCAAACTACAACGACTATGTAGGCGATGACCTTGTTATTGCCTTCTATGAAAATTGGGTAGCTAACGGTTCGCCTTACGACAGAATTATTCCCCTTGACCCCAACAATACCATTACTGTTGATAAAAATCAGCCACAAACCATTAAGCTTGGTGGCCTTACCCTTGGTGAAATTCAAAGAAGCGCCAAAACCGTGCTTAAATATGTTATGACTTCACGCACATTCCGTATTCATAACAATCTTCCCCTTGATTTGCAAACGGCTCCCGAATACACTTATTTCGATGTTGAAGGACGCCTTGAAGAAACCAAACCCCTTCTTTCCTCTTTAACAATTAGTGGTCTTTCAGATTTCGATTCATTCCACCCACTTACAAACACCTACCAAATTTTCACAAGAAACTTTGATTCGTTGCCAAAGGTTTCTGCAAAAGCAGAAGGTAATGCTACCGTTACAATTAAACAGGCAACCAAGGATGATCCAACTGCACTCATTACAGTTAACAACGATAGTGGGAAGAATATTTATCGTGTAATCTTCACAAACAAAGCAGGTCTTACACCTATTGCTAAAAACCCTGTTTATGCGTATCCTACCGACATTCTTATAGATGGCGTTTCGCTTCCTGCATACTATCAGACGGTATATTCTTATGATATTGTAGGCGATGTTAACGAAACAGAAATTACTGTTGACACACCAAACGGTGTTGATGCCACAGTTACCAAGAACGAAGAACGCAACAGAGTTGTAATTCGTACCGAAAGCGACCATCAGGCACTTGAATATACTATAAACTTTGTTACAGGCGAACAAAAGATACCTGTATCTGACGAATTTAACGATAGTACACTCAACACAGATGTATGGCAGGTGCTTAACTCCGTTCATCCCGAGTATGTAACCACTTCCGGTGGCACACTCAATATCAAAACAGATATTGGCGAATGGCACCAAAACGCAAACAGCCTTAGAAACGTTGTTTACCAAACAATGGAAGGCGATTTTGAAGCTACTGTTGATATTACAATTCCTGCCGGTCTTAACGGTGGTGGCGCAAACCAATTTGGTATGTTAGTGTTTGACGATGCAAACAACTATGCCGATATTCGCTATCAGACAACGGCTAAAGGCAGATACGACAATCTTAAAAATCACTATGTTGCCTTTGTTCACGAAACCAACGGAGTAGCAACCATAGCCCTTCGCGACCCTGTAATTATGAACGAAGGTTGGAATACCGACGCTTACACAGGCGAGCTTAAGGTTACCTTTAGAATAAGCAAATCAGGCGACATTTATACCTTTGGCTATAAGACAGCAAAGATGGCACTTGAAGGCAAGGACTTTGTAACTGTAGGCACATACGAAGGAAAATTTGCACAACCCAAAATCGGTCTTTTTGCAACTAGGGTTGACTCTGCTTCTCCACAGTCTATCGTTAAGTTTGATAACTTTAACGTTCCTGTTGAAACCGGCGAGCCTAAATCGGATAGTTTTGATAGTGGACTTAATAGCTTCTGGCAAATTAACAACTCCACAGATAAATTAAAGGTTGAAAACGGCGCAGTTGTTATTACACCTGAACAAGGCGAATGGTTTGAAGACAACGAAAACTATTATGCCGACATTAAAAACCTTGTGTATCAAACAGCCGAAGGCGACTGGACTGTATCGTTAGACGTAACTATTCCGGGTGGTTTAGCTTATACTTCAAGCCAAATTGGTATGCACGTATTCGATGATTCTGACAACTTTATGAATATTATGTATCAGTCGGCTTCGTCACTTACAAGCTTTAATGGTCATGTATTCGCTTCCCGTGCAGAAGTAGGCGGCGCACTTATTACTGACTTTGGCAGAGTGGATGTGCCGAACGCAGAAGGTTGGGGTGCTGCAGACACCGATGTTACCTTTAGAATTACCAAGACAGGTAATGTTTACTCGACCTATTATCAAACTGCTGCTATGAAGGCAAAAGGCGAAGGCTTTGCGCTTGCAAGAAGCACTACTTTAGAACTTGAGAACCCCAAAATTGGTTTATACGCAACAACCGGTTCAGATAACAAAGCAGTAGACTATTCTGTTAAGTTCACAAACTTCACAGCCAAGGTTATTTACAATACACCACAGAGCGATAACTTTAATGGAAACAGTATAGGTTCTTTCTGGACAGTAGATAATGAAGATACATCTAAATATAACGTTTCGAATGGCGCACTCAATATTACCACAGCAAAAGGCGACCTTTATGGTGGTTACAACGAACAGACTCCGGTCGTAAACTGGTTTAACCAAACTGCAAAGGGCGAAAAGTGGACAGCAACCCTTACATATACCATTCAAAACCCAAGCCTTATTGCTTCAAAAAGCACATCGGGACTTATGCTTGTTGTATTTGAAGACAGACTTAACTATCTTGACGTTGGTGTTATGACAAACTCATCTGCTGCAGTTAACCCAATGTATGTAAACTCCAGAAGAAAGCCTGATATGTACACCAACCCCACGCAAACAAGACCTTTGAATGATTCTAACCCACTTAAAAAAGAAGGCTGGTTTACATCGACCGAGCCACAGACCATAAGTGTTAGAATTGTTAAGGATGGCAACCTTTACAAGACCTATTATCAAACCGAAACAATGAAGGAAAACGGCACCGATTTTGCTCTGCTTCGAAGCGATAATATCACCAATTTCACTAATCCTAAAATTGGTTTCTATATGGTCGCAGGAAGCACTAAAGAATTCAATAGTGGCTCTGCAACACCTTCTAACGTATCTATTGACAGTTTCGTAATTTCCGATTACGTAGGTACAGACGACGGCACAACAGGAACTCCCGAAACCCCTGAAGCGCCCGAGCTTTCAACTGTAACCGTATCCGACAAAGATACCACAACCGTTGGCGCAGTTGATGATCTTTGGTATGCAACCGAAAACCTTAAATCTGCAACTTCCGAAAACGGCACCAAATATCTGACACATTCTCAAGCCGGCGAATATGCCCTTTATCAGATAAACGTTGCTAAAACAGGCTATTACGATATTGCGCCCGTTATTGCGGCAGTTAACGAATCTAGTGGTGGACTTATGCTTGAGCTTTATGTTGAAGTAGACGGAAACCGTGTAGCAGAATACCGTGCAACAGCAACAGATACCTGGACTTCATTTACAGAACAGTCCCCTGTTACTGTAAAACTTACCGAAGGCGTGCATAAGCTTCGCTTTGTGTTTGACGGTGTTGCAAACTTTAGTGGAATTAACATTACTCCTGCTAAAACTATTATTGGCGATGTAGACCAAAACGGCGAAGTCGACGACAACGATATAATCACACTTAGAAGTATGATTATTGGTAAAATCGAAAAAACCGATTTAGGCGATGTTAATTCGGACGGCAATGTTGATATTTGCGACCTTGTTAAAGTAAACAATATCGTAAACAAAATTTCATAAATGTTTTAAGGACGTCGGTTTACGACGTCCTTTTTTTGTGAAAATTTCTTATAAAAAAATTAATATTTTTTCTTTACATACGAACAAGTTTGGGTTAAAATATAGTATAAATATTTTTTAGATTTAATTAGGGGGAAATAATATGTCCAATGTCCGTCCCGAAACTATGGAGCGCATTACAACAAAAGCTCTTGCAGACAAATTTATCGAAGAGCAAATCAAAGAAGTTCGCGCACAGGTTGGAGATAAAAAGGTTTTATTAGCACTTTCAGGTGGTGTAGACTCTTCTGTTGTTGCTGCACTTCTTATTAAGGCTATTGGCAAACAGCTTGTTTGCGTTCACGTTAACCACGGCCTTATGAGAAAGGGCGAAAGCGAAGCTGTTATTGATATGTTTAAGGGCGAGCTTGATGCTAACCTTGTTTATGTTGATGCTACCGATCGCTTTTTAGATCTTCTTGCAGGTGTTAGCGAGCCTGAAAAGAAAAGAAAAATTATCGGTAAAGAATTCATTGAAGTTTTCGCAGACGAAGCAAGAAAGCTTGAAGGTGTTGAATTCTTGGCGCAAGGCACCATTTACCCCGATATTTTAGAAAGCATTAAGGCTGCCGAAGGTAAAAAGGCTGTTAAATCTCACCACAACGTTGGTGGTCTTCCCGAAGACTTAAAGTTCGAACTTGTTGAACCCATTAAGCTTTTATTTAAAGACGAAGTTCGTGTTGTTGGCGAAGCACTTGGTCTTCCCCACGCAATGGTTTATCGTCAACCATTCCCCGGCCCCGGTCTTGGCGTAAGATGCCTTGGCGCAATTACCCGTGATAGACTTCACGCTCTTCGTGAAGCAGACGCAATTCTTCGTGAAGAGTTTGACATAAACGGTCTTGCCGAAAAAGTATGGCAGTACTTTATTGCTGTTCCCGATATTAAGAGCGTTGGCGTTAAAGACGAAAGCCGTTATGAAGGCTGGCCGGCAATTATCCGTGCTGTTAACACCAAAGACGCTATGACAGCAACTATTGAAGAAATTCCTTACGAAATTCTTCACAAAATCACCTACCGTATTACCCACGAAGTTGAAGGCATCAACCGTGTACTTTTAGACCTTACACCAAAGCCAATCGGCACTATTGAGTGGGAATAATACCAAAAACGCTGAAAACCCGCATAAACACTGGGTTTTTGAGGTTTCAAAAAGCCTCGTGGCAACGTTTTGGCAACATCTGAAAATTATTCATAAATAAAATTAAGAGCTATTAGATTTTAGTTTGAAATCTAATAGCTCTTTTTTGTTGCTCAAATTACATATCTTTGAGTTTGTCTTTGAAGGCTTCGACCATCGCATCACTAAATTGTTGAGAAGGAACCTTTTTCCAATTATGTGTGGTATCGTACTTCGGATAATTATATCGCCATTCGTCGTATGCGTCTTTACTGATCTCACCGGACTTACATTTATTTGTCTGTTCGTTCCAGGCGGCAAGGATTTTCGAAAGTTCTTCGGTATTTTGTCCTTTGTTATTTTTTACTTTAAGGCATAACTCACCATCGGGTGTTTCTTCAACGGTCAGACCGTAAATATCCTCAAGGGCAAACAAGGTATGAGCTAAGCCGATGTAATTATCAATATCGGGAACGGCAAGTGCTTGTGGTGCGACCTCTAAAGCGTTTGCCAAAGCAATAGTAATGTCCTCTTTGGGCGCTCTTGTACCCGACTCATATTGAGCCAAACGAATATCGGCAGTTTTTTCAGGGAAACCGATAGCTGCACCGAGAAGTTTTTGTGTCATCCCACGCATAGTACGTATAAATTTAATTCTTTCGCCAATTGCCATAAAAGAAACCTCTTTTCGATTTACTGCTTTAAGTATAACAAAAAAGTTTAGTATGGTCAACAAAAATTAAACAAATTTGTTTAGTTTTAAAGTTTTTGAGAAAAATCGAAAATTTTTTGGGTCAAAATTGATTTTTGCGTGCCTATAGAGTAGTGAGGGGTAAATTTTAATCAAAACCCGAACAAAATGGCATTTCCGATGCCTACCAATTAGAGGGGTAAAAAAGTTTGGCTCAAAATCGATTTTTTGCTGTTCTATAAGGGTAGGAGATAAAAATTTTTAATTTGGTTTAAAAAATGGCCTTCCCCGATGCCTACCTATTAGAGAGATAAAAATATTTTTTCAAAACTATGCAAATTTTGCCTGATTTTTGACATTTAGTAGGGGGACTAAATTTTTTCGTTCTGAAACCTAAATAATCCATCAACTCATTGCCTATCTAAGGGGAATAGATAAATATTTTAAAAAATCCCACAAACATATGCACAAAATGGCTGATTTTTGACGTTATGTGAGGGGGCGAAAAATGAAACCTCAAAATATCTTGGTAGTTTTTCAATTTGTCTCACAACTGATTAGTGTAGGGTTAAAAAATAATTTTGCCTTTTTAGCGAAAAAGTTCCCAGTTGATTATTGAGAGAATTTTTTCAAAACTATGCAAATTTTGCCCGATTTTTGACATTTAGTAGAGGGGCTAAAAAATTTTGATAAAAACCCGAAAAAAACGGCGTTCTCGACGCCTACCACTTGAGGGGGCAAAAATGTTTTGGAAATTTTCAAAAATTTTTCCCAACTGATTAGTGAGGGGTAAAAGCTTTTTCGCAAAACTATGCATATTTTTCTTTGTTTTTGACGTTAGGTAGGAAGTGTTCCGAATGGTGAATTTGTAAATAAATTAAAAATATTTGCTCAGGGGGTTGTTTTTTCGGCCTTCTCGCCGGCTACCACTTGGGGGGTGTTTTTAAAAAAACTAAAATTTTTTCACTTAAGGGGTTGTTTTTTCGGGGGGTTCGATGCCTACGACTTGAGGGGATCTTTTTTCAAAGAAATAAATTTTTCTAAAAATCGCTCAACTTTCGGGTGTTTTCAGTGCCTACCACTTGAGGAGATAAAAATAGAAAATCGATCAAGCCCTAAAGTTTTTTTAAAACAGTGTTTAGTTTTGACTGTTTTCGAAGCCTACCAATTAGAGGGGCATTTTAAAAGATTAATCTCAAAGCTTTTGTTATTTGATAACTGCCCCCACAAATTCAGAAAAATTTAAAAATCCAAAAGGCAACTTTTCACCCATCTCGTTGCCTATCTAAGGGGAACGTTTGGAATATAACAACTGAATGACCGTCCGAATGAAATATGATCTTGCGATGATATGAGCGAGGCGACGCTGCGGTGAGACTCCGGGGCGTTATAGCGAAAGCTATAACTTTAGGTATATAAAAACGACATTCGGGTAGAACGGCGAACAAAGAAATTTTAAAGGAAAGGAGGAAACCGAATGGGTAACAAACTTTATTTGACTGTTGAAGAAGTTGCATCGGAAATGGGCATATCAAAATCTCATGCTTATAGAATCGTAAAGAGGCTCAATGATGAACTCGAGGCAAAAAACTTTATTACCGTAGCCGGAAAAATTAACGCTCGATATTTCTACGAACGAGCTTGCTACGGTAGCACAGCCAACGATGAAAGGAAGTGATATAAATGGCTGTTTACAAAGAAGAAAAGAACAACACTTGGCGTGTGGTGTATCGTGTTCCCGATTGGACGGGCGGTACCAAACAAAGCCAAAAACGTGGCTTTGCGACCAAACGTGAAGCCCTTGCTTGGGAACGTGAATTTCTAAACAAAACCCAAGCAGATCTCAGTATGACATTTGCGAGTTTCATCGAAACCTATACGGCGGATATGAAAAATCGCATCAAGGAAAACACTTGGCACACAAAGGAGCATATTATCCGCACGAAGATCCTGCCGTACTTTGGAAAGCGCAAGATCGCTGAAATTCTGCCGAGAGATATTATCGCTTGGCAAAACGAAATGATTAAAGCTTGCGACAGTAACGGCAAGAAATACTCCCCTGTATATCTTAAAACGCTCCACAATCAGTTAAGTGCTATTTTTAATCACGCTGTTAAGTTCTACGGATTGAGAGAAAACCCTGCCGCTAAGGTCGGCAATATGGGCAAGGCCCGAAACCGTGAAATGCTCTTTTGGACTCAGGAAGAATATCAAAAATTTGCTTTTGCGGTGATGGACAAACCTATATCCTATTACGCATTTGAGATGCTCTATTGGTGCGGAATCCGTGAAGGAGAGTTATTAGCATTAACTCCCGGCGATTTCGATTTTGAGCGTGGCACCGTTACAATCAATAAATCCTATCAGCGCATTGATGGTAGAGATGTTATTACCGAACCTAAAACACCAAAGAGCAACCGAGTGATAAAGATGCCCGATTTTCTCATTGAAGAAATCAAGGAGTATTTTTCAAAACTTTATGGACTTCAAAAGAACGACCGTGCTTTTAATATCACAAAGAACTATCTGCATCGTGAAATGACAAGGGGTGCCGATGAAGCAGGGGTTAAACGTATTCGTATTCACGACCTGCGTCACAGTCATATTTCTCTATTGATTGAAATGGGATATTCGGCGGTAGCGATTGCCGATCGTGTAGGACACGAAAGCATCAATATCACCTATAACTACGCTCACTTGTTCCCATCCACACAAACGGATATGGCGGACAAACTTAATAATTTTAGAAAGGAACCAACTCAAAATGTCAGCTAAAAATTTAGATAAACACAATCGATTCAGAAGCGTTACCGTAGGGTTTAGAGTGTCCCCCGAAGAACACGAAACTATAAATCGAATCGTGGCATTATCGGGACTTACCAAACAAGAATACTGCTATCAAAAATGCACCAACCGTGAGGTTATTGTAGAAAGTAACCCGAGAGTGTATAAAGCTCTTAAAACGGAACTTACAGCCGTCCTCGAAGAATTAAAGCGTATCGAAAATGGCGGTAACGTAAACGATGATCTTCTTGAAGTAATCGACCAAATCAATAAGACCCTTTATGGTCTGAGAGGAGCGGATGCGAATGACCGATAAAAAAGAAAAAACTGCTCCGATTGTATCTGTTGGCGCAGATACGGAGCAGCAATTTTCTAAATCAACTGAAGATATTATAACCGAAGATGATGAAAATAGCAATACTTTTGATGAATTTCAGCGCGAAATGATACGAATGATGGACCCGTCCTATCTCAAGACGGTATCGATGAGCGAACTTTATGACACCGTCTTCCAAAGCAAACCGCCGTTGGTGGAGGGGTTGCTTTATCCGGGAACGTATATTTTCGCCGGTGCTCCCAAACTCGGCAAAAGTTTCCTGATGGCGCAGATGGCTTATCACATCAGTACAGGCACATCGCTTTGGAACTATCCCGTTCGTAAAGGTTCGGTTCTCTATCTCGCACTCGAGGATGATTACCGCCGTTTGCAGGAACGTTTATACCGAATGTTTGGAACGCAGATTTCCGATAACCTGCATTTCTCAGTTTCGGCAAATCAAATCGGTAAAGGACTCGATGAACAGCTACAAGGTTTTATCGCCGCACATCCCGATACGAATCTCATTATCATCGACACCTTGCAAAAGGTTCGTGAGATGGGTGGGGACAATTACAGTTACGCAAGTGATTATGAAATCATCGCTCGTATAAAAAGGTTTACCGACCAATACGGGGTTTGCGTTTTGCTCGTCCATCATACCCGAAAGCAGAACGCCGATGACAAGTTTGAAATGATCTCAGGTACTACGGGTTTGCTCGGCTCCGCAGATGGTGGGTTCATTCTTCAAAAGGAAAAACGGACAAGCAATAAAGCAACCCTCGAGGTTTCGGGTAGAGACCAACCCGATCAAAAGTTTCATCTTTCACGCAATCCACAGACCTTGCTTTGGGAATTAGAAATCGCAGAAACGGAACTTTGGAAGGAACCACCCGAACCGTTGCTTGAGAAGGTGGCTGAATTTATCACCGCAGACAATGCCGTTTGGTGTGGAACACCGACCGAGCTTGTCGAGGTGCTCGGCGTTGATATGAAAGCGAACACGCTCTCTATGAAGCTGAATATCAACGCGGGGCGTTTGTTCAATGAGTATGGCATTTATTACGAGAACAAACGCTGTCACGATGGCCGCAAGGTGCGACTGCAATTTGCGAAAGCGTGACGATGCGTGTCGGTCGTGACGGTGTTTTAG
>JAFOFE010000001.1 GCA_017387475.1 Clostridia bacterium
ATTCTTTAAAAAGTTTGGCAGTATATTCATTAACTAAAAGATTATTGTCGGCTACTAATTCAAGCATTTTTTCTGCTTGAATTTTATCTTGACTTTGGCGTCTTCCTGCAAATGAGTATCCACCGTTATTATCTAAACAAATAATTAAATTCATAATACTACTCTGTATAAATTATTTCGTTGAAATTGTCGGAATAATGGAGTTCGCCGTTTGCTAATATCCACATTGCTTCAACACCTTCAAGTGAATTGACGAAAGCTTTGCCTTCATCAAGTGTCATATTAAATGCAGCAGTTGAAAGCGCATCGGCAAGTCCACTATCGTTACAGCAAATGGAAATAGAAATGAAGTCGAACCTTGGCATTAGGGTATCGGGGTCGATGATATGATGATAATCAACACCGTCAACCGTATAATATCTTTGATATGTGCCTGAAGTAACAAAAGCTTGTCCGTCTAAATTAACTCTAACGGTGTTTTCGCCGTTACCTGTGGTGTCGGACATAGCAACTGCTGTTACCCAAGGTGTGCCATCGCCTTTAGGTCCAATTGTACGGATATTTCCACCGATGTTTAAGGTATAATTAGTAACGCCCTGCGCTTCTAACGCTTTAGCAATTTGTTCGGTTGCGTAACCTTTTGCTACTGCGCCAACATCGAGCGACATATATTCATCGTTAAGGAAAACGGTGCTGTTTTCACGGTCGATAATAATGTTATTTATATCGGTGTGTTTATCAGCATTTTGTAAATCTTCCATAGGTGGAAGTGTTGCGCCTGTGCTGTCTTCGGAATACATATTTCTGTAGTCGTGCCAAATGGAAAGCACGCTACCCATAGCAATATTGGTTTTACCGTTTGTTTTGGTGTAAAGTTCTATACAATAATCTAGTAAATCGATAATTTTTTGATCTACCTTAACAGGTTCTTTACCTGCGTTTTTATTAATTGTACGAATGTTGTTTATGCCTTCATACGCTTTATAAATATCGTAAAGTTTGTTGTATTCTTCGAGTTGCGCTTCAATAAAATCGCAATTCTTTTCGAAGGTTTCCATTTCGAATTCGAAGCCAACTATTGTAGAGCCGGTATCGAAATATTCAAGATAGGTTTCGGTGTATCGTTCCTTCTGCTTAGCGCATGAGCAAAAGCAAGATACTATTAAACTGATGAGCAAAGCACAAGAAATGAGTCTTTTAAACATATTTTCACCCCTATTTAAGAAAAAAAGAGGGGAAGATTATTCCCCTCTTCTTGTTATAGCTTTAAGCTAATTATTTTGCAGCCTTAATAGCTTCAGCCATGTCTGCCTTGAAAGCAGTGATGTCCATGGTGCAAACTGCATAGAGATCAGCATCAACAGCTACGTTGTGGTTGTTCTTAACTTCGGTAGCGATAGCTTCGATGTCAGCAGCAGTCTTACCAACCATTTTTTCGGTGTAAGCGTCAGCCTGAACATACCATTCTTTACCGATAGGAGAAGCAACGGTCATACCGTATTCTTCTTTAAGAACACGCTTAGTAGCCTTGTAGGTCTTTTCGCCAACAGTGCCGTCAGCATTGAAAGCAACCTTGGGCTGAATAGCGTCAACGATAGCAGCAAGAATCTTGCCGTCAGCGTCTACTGCAACAGCAGAGAAGGTAGAATAAAGCTGAGCTTCTTCTGCCTTAGAACCGGATACATCGGTGTTTACAGCAAGACCGAGTTTGAAAGAATCAGCAGCAGCCTTGAAGGTTTTAGCCTGGTCATCTTTGCAAGCAGCTACGAAAGCTTCTTTGAAAGCAGTGATGTCCATGGTGCAAACTGCATAGATGTCTGCATCAACAGCAACGTTGTGATTGTTCTTAACTTCGGTTTCCATGCCTTCGATGTCAGCAAGAGTTTTGCCGATCATTTTTTCAGCGAAAGCAGCAGCCTGTACGTACCATTCTTTACCGATAGGAGAAGCAACGGTCATACCGTAATCTTCTTTCTTTTCCTTCTTGGTGCGGAGGTCTACAGTTGTGAGGTCAGCGTCAGCAGTAAGTTTAGTCTGAGCGCAGTCGAGGTCAGCAGCTACGATTTTGCCATCTTTATCCATGATAACGGTAGCAACGGTAGCGTCAGCCTGAGCAGTTTTATCTTTAGAAGAATCTAAAGAAACGGAGATGCCCATTCCGAGCTTGTACTCTGCAGCTGCAGCATCAGCATTGTTGTCGCCAGAAGCTGTGTCCTGAGCGCCACAAGCTGCGAAAGAAGCAACCATAGCAAGTGCGAGTACTAATGCGAAAATCTTTTTCATAACATTCTACTCCTTAAAGTAAAAAAATATTCAAAGGGTTTTGACACCCTAAGTCAAGTGTAATTGTACACTAAAACTTCTGTTTGGTCAATAGTTTTTTGCGATGTTTGTTAATTTTATATCAATTCGCCCTATAAAAAACTGTTGTATTGGTATATGAATACAAAATTCCACAAATAGTATAAATATATTGACTTTAATTCTGTTAAGAATTATATTAATTAATATATCAGTTTAAGGAGTAATTATTCTTGATTAACAAAAAGAATTTAAAACTTGGTACTGCACGTTCTGCTATAAGAGAACTATTTGAATACGGGAAAAAACAGAAAGCACTTTTAGGCGAAGATAAGGTGTTTGATTTTAGTCTTGGCAACCCAAGCACCCCTGCACCAAAAGAGGTTGACCTTGCCATTAGAGAAATTATCGCTAGTGGGAATTCTGTTTTAACCCACGGCTACACAAGCGCACAAGGTTCACTTGAAACAAGAACAGCCATTGCAAACGCTATTAAGCAAAAATTTAATACCGAAGCTTCTGCCGACGATATTTACATTACCTGTGGCGCTGCTGCAGCACTTTGCACCGTGTTTGGCGCCCTTGCCGAAGGTTTTGATACAGAGTTTATTGCTATTGCGCCCTACTTCCCTGAATACAAGGTGTTTGTAAATGGACAAGGTGCAAAATTACAGGTTGTGTCTGCAGATACCAAAGATTTTCAAATTGATTTTAATGCTTTAGAAGGTTTAATTAACAAAAACACTGCAGGTGTTATTATTAATTCGCCCAACAACCCTTCAGGAACTGTATATTCTAAAAAAACACTAGAAACATTAGCTGAAATATTAACAAGGAAATCTAAAGAAGTAGGACATACTATTTATATTATTTCGGACGAGCCATACAGAGAACTTGTTTATTCTGATACTATAGTTCCTTTTGTTCCTACAATTTATAAAAACACTATTGTTTGTTATTCGTACAGCAAATCGCTTTCGCTTCCCGGCGAGCGAATTGGTTATGTATATGTTCCTGCATTTTGCGAAAACGCAAACGAAGTTTATGCAGCAATTGCAGGCGCAGGCAGAGCAATGGGATATGTTTGCGCACCTTCCCTTTTGCAACAGGTTATTGCAAAATGTATAGATGTGAAACCTAATCTTGAAGAATATAAAGTTAATAGAAATCTACTTGTAGATGCGCTTACATCTTACGGATATGAATGTGCATCCCCCGACGGTGCATTTTATTTGTTTGTTAAGGCACCAAACGGCGACGGAAACGCATTTGCCGAACTAGCAAAAACCAAAAACGTGCTTATAGTACCCGGAGAAAGTTTTGGCTGTAAAGAATTTGTTAGAATATCCTACTGTGTAGATACAAAAACTGTAAAAGGCGCTTTGCCATTATTTAAGGAGTTAATAGAAGAATGTTAGTATTAGCATCAGCTTCCCCACGCAGACAAGAGCTTATATCTATTATTGAAGAAAAGGTTATAATTTGCCCTTCGGGCGCAGATGAAAGTTATTCTGAAGATATTTCAGCCGAAGCAGTACCCGAAATGCTAGCTGTAAGAAAGGCTTTGGATATTTCGAAAAAATATCCCGATGATACTATTGTTGGTTGCGATACTTCAGTTATTATTGACGGAGAAATTTTAGGCAAACCGAAAGATGCTTCTGACGCTGAAAGAATGCTTAAACTTCTTTCGGGCAAAACACACAAGGTTATAACAGGTTGCGCTATTTTTAAGGGTGGTAAGTCTATTAGTTTTTCGGAAACTACCGAAGTTACTTTCTACCCATTAACCGATAACGATATTAAAGATTATCTTGCAACAAATGAGCCTTTTGACAAAGCCGGCGCTTATGGCATACAGGGCAAGGGTTCGCTTTTGATTAAAAAGATTGATGGCGACTATTTTAATGTTGTAGGTCTTCCCGTTGGCAAGCTTAATAAGGTTTTAAAAATGATATAAAAAAAGCGATGTGAATTTTCACATCGCTTTTAATTTTATTTTGCTTTGGTTTCACAGTAAATGCAACGGTAAACCATATTTTCGCTATCGGTAAGTTTGAATACGTGTGGTAATTCTTGTTCTACCGAAGTAATGCAGCGTGGGTTTTTACACTTAATTAAATCTCTAATCTCTTTGGGAGCATCGATTTTGGGTAATTTTGTATTAACACCATTTTTAATAACATTAACTGTAATGCCTGGGTCGAAATAACCTATAATATCTAGGTTAAGTTCAATTTCTGCATCTATTTTAATAATATCTTTTTTACCACCGGGCATTTTTCTGCTGTAAGCATTGTTAATAACTGCAACAAGACAGTCAAGTTCAGATAGTCCTAACGCTTTATAAAGCTCCATTCCCTTACCTGCTGTAATGTGGTCGAGTACAATTCCGTTTTCAATTGGGCTTATTGTCATTTACTCCACCTCCAAAAGTTTTAAGATAAGGGCCATACGGATATATTTTCCGTTTTTAGCCTGTTCGAAGTATTTTGCTCGGCTATCGTTATCTACTGCAACAGCAATTTCGTTAACACGTGGTAGTGGATGAAGAATGCACATATCTTTTTTAGCATTTTCAAGCTTTTCGGGTGTTAAGATATAACTGTCTTTAAGACGGATATAGTCTTGTTCGTTAAAGAAACGTTCACGCTGAACACGGGTCATATATAAAATGTCGAGTTCGGGCATTACTTCTTCAAGATTGGTTGTTTGTACAAATTCTATATTGTTCTTTTCGATAACTTCTTGAATTATGTATTCAGGAAGGGTTAATTCGTTTGGAGAAACAAGAACAAACTTAACATTTTCATAGCGAGAAAGTGCACCAATTAAGGAATGAACAGTTCTACCGAACTTTAAGTCGCCACAGAAACCTACTGTTAGGTTGTTGAATCTTCCCTTTTCGCGATTAATTGTTAAAAGGTCGGTTAAAGTTTGTGTGGGGTGGTTGTGTCCACCGTCGCCGGCATTAATAACAGGAATACCTGCATGCATTGATGCAACTAAAGGCGCACCTTCTTTTGGGTGGCGCATTGCAATAATATCGGCATAGTAGCCTACTACCTTAACAGTATCTGCAACACTTTCCCCTTTTGCAGACGAAGAACTTTGCGCTTCTGAAAAGCCAAGAACATTACCACCAAGTTCGTACATAGCAGCTTCAAAAGAAAGACGTGTACGGGTTGAAGGTTCAAAAAACAATGTGGCAAGCTTTTTACCCTGACATTTATGAGCATAGTTTTGGGGATTGTCGATAATATCGTTAGCCACAGAAACCAGCTCATCAATTTCAGTTGTAGTAAGGTCGAGAATATCTATTAAATTTCTCATTATGCTTTTGCTCCGTTTACTTCAAGATATTTCTTGATTCTTTCAACATTTTCTTTGTTGGCCTCATCTTCTTCTAAATATTCGATAATATCATATACATCAACAACAGAATATACGGGGAAACCAAATTCTTCGCCAACTTCTGCCATTGCGCTCTTTTCGGTTTTACCCTTTTCCTTACGGTCTA
>JAFOFE010000018.1 GCA_017387475.1 Clostridia bacterium
AAGTGCGTAACCCACTATGACACTTATCTGTAGAAAGTGTCAATTTTTATATAAAAAGAAAGTAGGGAGAACACTTCTTTACGAAGTGTCTCCCTAACGGGTGGCTTTTTTTTGGCTTTTTTGTTTGCTTTTTTCGCTTCGCTTTAGTTTATTAGTTTTATAAACAAAAACGCCTTTCATTATTTGGTTGTTGTGCCAAAATTCTCCAAAATTATTGAAAGATAAAATTATATTTGTTATAATAATTATGCCATTAAAATTTAAAAAAGGAGAGATTTAAAAAATGGACAAGTTTTTCAAAATTTCTGAACGTGGCTCTAATGTCAAGACAGAAATCATCGCGGGTCTTACCACCTTCTTTGCAATGGCTTACATCATCATTGTAAACCCCAATCAGATTGTAGGCTTTAGCTTCGGTGTTCCCGGCGTTGATGCGGTTTGGAATGCAGTTTATATTGCAACCATTATCGCTTCTGTTATTGGTACCCTTCTTTTCGCTTTCTATGCAAAGCTTCCCTTTGCACAGTCTTGCGGAATGGGACTTAACTCCTTCTTCTTCACATCCTTCGTTCTTCCCCAAGTAATAAAGATCGGGAACGGCGAAGCCGGTGACGTTGTTAAGGGTTATCAGGCAGGTCTTGTAATCATCCTTATCTCTGGTCTTATCTTCTTAATTCTTTCTGCTACAGGCGCTCGCGAATACATCGCAAAAGCAATGCCCGACTGCATTAAGAAGTCTATCCCTGCAGGTATTGGTCTTTTCATTGCCTTCATTGGTTTCCAAAACGTTGGTATTATTCAGGCTAACCAATACACTCTCGTACAGTTCGTAAAGCTCAACGGTGCTACTTGGTATCAGTGGGACGAAGCCCTTCAGTCGTATGTTGGTGTTGCTCCTGCAGTTATCGCTCTTCTCGGCTTTATTATTATTGCTATTCTTTCCAAGCTTAAGGTTAAGGGCGCTGTTCTTATCGGCATCCTTGCTACTTCTGTAATTTTCTATCTCGCAACTTGGACTGTTCCCAGCTTAGCTCTCGGCGAGATTCTCACTCCCTTTAAGGATTTCGCAGACATCGGTATTACTGCTGTATTCACTGCTGATTCTTGGAAAAATGCTTTCTCACCCGAAATGGTTGGTGGCATCTTCTCTGCAATTATGCTTATCGTTACATTCTGTCTTGTTGATATGTTCGACACTATCGGAACACTTTACGGTACTGCATCCGAAGCAGATATGCTCGACGAAAACGGCGACCCCATTGACGTTGATAAGGCTATGACCTGCGACTCTGTTGCTACTGTTTCCGGTTCTATTCTTGGTACTTCTACCGTTACCACATTCGTAGAAAGTGCTGCAGGCGTTGCTGCAGGTGGTAAAACCGGTCTTACCTCTCTTGTTACCGCTATCTGCTTTGCAGTTTGCTTATTCTTAGCACCTTTCGCTAGCATCATTCCTTCTGCTGCTACTGCTCCTGCTCTTATCTTCGTTGGCGTTCTTATGCTTAAGAACTTCGCTAAGGTTGATATGACCGATATGAGAAATGCAGTTCCTGCTTTCTTAACACTTATTATGATGCCCCTTACCTACTCCATTGCAAATGGTATTGGTATTGGTTCTATCGCTTACGTTCTTATTACTTTATTCACCGGTAAGTTCAGCAAGAAAGATATCGCAGTTACCGTTATTGCGCTTCTCTTCGTTGCTAAATTCATCTTCGGTACAATGTAATATTTAACGCATAAAATTAACCCCATCGGGTAACCGATGGGGTTTTCTTTTTGTACACTTATTTATAACTTTAATATTCTTGCCTTTATTTTAAACAAATGATATAATTGTTTAAGCGAAAGGAATGGTTGTTTTGCAAAATGTTATTTCGTTATTTGAAAAAAATTTTTGGTTAAGGCTTTGTCTTTGCATTTTAGCTAGTATTGCAATGCTTGCCTTTGTGCTTATTTTTGGAAGTGCTATTACAACTAATGTGGTTGAAGTTGCCGTTTATGGCGCAATTCTTTTGGCATTATACATACTTCCCATTATTGCCGAAAAGAATATTCCAATTATTTATATGGCTGTTGGGGCAATAGGCTCGGCTGCGCTTGTATACGTTAGGCTTTGTATGTTCTATTTTGAATCGTACGATTACACAGGTTTCTTAACACATTGGGTAAGAATAATGCGTGATCTTCCCCTTTTCGAAGCAATGAGCACCGATATTGGCGACTACAATATGCCTTACCTTTATATTATATTTATAATTTCAAGGTTAAAGCTTAACGAGCTGTTTTTAATTAAATTTGTAAGCTGTATTTTCGATGCGCTGGCTGCTTTCTTTACCCTTAAAATTATGGGGCATTTTGGCAAAAGCTCTGCTGCAAAAATTACGGCATATCTTTTAGTCTTGGTGCTTCCTACCGTGTGGCTTAACGGCGCATATTGGGGTCAGTGCGACGTTATGTTCGCTTCCCTTTGCGTTGGTATGTTCTATGCGCTACTTAAAGGCAAGGGCAACCTTGCAGCTGTTTTGTGGGGGCTTGCTTTTTCCTTTAAGCTTCAGGCAATTTTTGCTTTGCCCATTCTTATAGTTGGCTTGTTTTTAAAGCGCATTAAGTTTGTAAACCTATTTTGGATACCTGCCGTTTTTGCAGGAACCCTTTTACCTGCCTTTATTTGTGGCAGAAGCTTTACCGACTGCATTAAAATTTATTATTTACAGGCAAACCAATACCCAAAACTAAAGCTTAATATTGCATCAATTTGGGCAATGGTTAACGAAGTTAGTTTTGAACATTTTAATTCTGCTGCAATATTTTTGGCAGGTGCAGCGCTTATTGTTTTCTTGCTTTTATGCTACCATTATAAAGACCGACTAGACGACCAAAAGCTTGCCAGCCTGTTCTTTATAGGCGCGCTTTTGCTTCCCTATTTGTTGCCCCGTATGCACGACCGTTACTTCTTCTTGGCAGATATTGCAGCGCTTATTGTTTTCTTAATTGACCACAAAAAATGGTATGTGCCAATTGTTACCGTGTTTACAAGTTATGTAAGCTACTGCAACTATGTAATGGGTGGAAGCTACCTTGTGCCACTTCGCTTTTTAAGTATTGCCGTGCTAATACTGCTTACAATTTGCATTAAAGATGTTTTTACTAAAAAAGAAGATACAATATTAATATAAAAAAAGAAAGCCGTAGCGCATGCTACGGCTTTTTATTTTTATTTACCTTTGTATTCAATATCTACGAAGTTGCCTGTTTCTGCAGATTCTTTTGCCTTTAAGCAAAGGTAAGCCGAGAAAAGACCTTCTTCAAGTGGTGTATGGGAAACATCGGTACCCATCATAACATCGTAGAAGTTGTCGGCAAGCTTCATATCGCCACCACCGTGGTTACCGGTAGTTTCTACCTTATACACGATATCGTGTGGGGTATAGTTCTTTCTAACCTTAATTTCGCTTGTTACCCAGTCGAACTCTACTGTTCCACCTTCGCCCGAGAAGATAGCGCCACGTTTTGCAGCGTGCTTATTACGAACGAAGAAGTTTTGTGTGTAAACCATGTGCATACCCGATTCGTAGCGAACAATGGCAGTACCACTGTCTTCGTTGCCTACGTCTTCGGAATAGCAGCAATAAGGTCCGTGAACATAGTCGCCCATTTCGCGAGTTTTGAAAGGACCTTCCTTACAGGTGTACTGTTCGGGACAGTCTTCACATTTAAGGCCTGCAGGCTTGTTACCTTTCATAATTTGTTTAGATTTCATTGCGCAAACCTGAACGGGAGTTTGTTCAATAACATAGTTTATGTAGTCGAAATCGTGGGTGGACTTTTGAAGGAAAAGGCCACCTGTAATGCTTTCGTCTTTATACCAGTTGTGGTAATAGTCGCCACCGTAGGTTACGTAGTTGAAGGCTGCAACGTGCTGAATGGGGCCGATTTCGTGAGCCTTAATTGCAGTTTTAACCTCTTCTACAAGGCTTGTTAAGCGAAGTGGGAAGGAAACAACGGTTTCTACCTTGTTTTCGTCGTAAGCCTTTTTAAGAAGGTTCCATTCTTCCATTGTTGTAGAAACCGGCTTTTCAAGGAAAAGGGGTATTTTCTTCTTTAAAATCTTTGCTGCAAGTTCGCTGTGAAGGTTGCAACGTGTACCGATAATAATGCCGTCGAATTCGTTTTCTTCTAACATTTTGTCGGTGTCGGTGTAGAACTTGGTGTTTTCGAAATTGATGTTATCGCCCTTTAATCTTTCCTTAATTCCGTCAAGATCTGCAGGGTCGCTAATTGCAGTAAGTTCAACCTTTTTGCCCTTGTTTATACCATATAAAAGAACAAAAACAGCTCTTGCTCTTACGCCGTATCCAATAATTCCGATTTTTAAGGTTTCCATATTGTTCCTCCTACTGTTTGGCATTTGTAAAAAGTAAGCATCCACTTTTTCTGAAATGCTCTATTTTCTTGTTTAATAATTCTTCTGTGCAGCCAAAGAATTCTGCAAGACAGGAAATGCAAAAAAAGCTTTGCTCTCCCCTGCCTATCATTCTTTTATGTAGGGCAATTTCGTCGCCCAAAAGTTCTTTGCCGCATTTTTTACAATGGTTCATTATTTTGCATCTACCACTTTTGCCCTGTAAAGCTTACAAGCGTGATACGGGAAAGACTTGCCAAGGAAAAGCATTCCGTTAGAAGCATATTCCTTTTCGCCTGTCCAAAGTTCCGTAAGCTCTAATGTTTTGCCCGAAATTTTGGGAAGTCCTAAAGCGTCTAGGCTAACTTCTACCGTCATATTACCGTCGGAGAAGTTGAATACGCCAATTGCAATATCGCCGTTATCTAAAAACTTGGCAACAACGGGACAATCGAGTGGGTTGTTTTCAATAAAGCTGTCGTCGGGTCCACGGTTTTGGCGAACCTTGTAAATCTGATTATTAACAATGAAGGGTTGACGCGCGCCAATGTCTTGGTTAATGGCAATTACATCTTTATTCATAAGAATTGCCTTTGCGCTATCGTCCATATCTCTTATATCGCAGCCTATCATAAGGGGCGAATTAAGAAGCGACCAGAGTGAGAAGTGAAGCTTGTATTCATCTTCTGTGCCACCTGTAATTCCAACGAAGCCCTTGCCGTTCATACCAACAACAAGCATATCCATATCGTTGAAGCTACCCTGTGCATTATATTCTTGGAATTCAAGCTGGGACTGACCTAAAAGCTTAATAGATGCCCAACTATCCTTAATATCGTATGTAGAACGCCACATATGAGCGCCTGTACCCTTAACCCATACTCTTGTGTGTTCGCTACCCCAAGAGCAAGCCGAGAAAAGAATATCTCTGCCACAGTTGGCAAGGGCAATACCCATTCTTCTGTATAAAACTTCGGCGCTAACGTCGAAGTTGTGGAAGCAAAAATCGTACTTTAAGAAGTCTACGCCCCATTCGGCAAAGGTTTTAGCATCTATCCATTCGTGTTCATAACTACCGGGATAGCCTGCGCAGGTAACGTAGCCTGCACAAGAATACATACCAAACTTTAAACCTTTGGAATGAATATAGTCGGCAACATATTTCATACCGTGGGGGAATTTTTCGGGGTCGGGCACCAATCTGCCGTTTTCATCACGTTCTTTAAGCGACCAAATATCGTCGATTACGACATATTCATATCCGGCATCTTTAAGACCGAGTTCAACCATTTTATCGGCCGATTCCATAACGAGTTGTTCGTTAATATTGGCTTCGAAGGTGTTCCAGGTGTTCCACCCCATAGGAGGTTTTGTAACTATCATAGCCTTTTCTCCTTAAATTACATTTTATACTTGCATTATACATTTTTACTTTAGCACAGTCAAGCAAAAATGGCTTAAAATTCCTGCATTTGAGAAAATTCTTTTAAAACAAGTCCGGGGTTTTTATCTAATGCCCAATTTATTTCATATTCTGCTGTGAAAAGTAGTAAATCTCTACCACGTCTGTCCTTTACCCACTTGGTTTGTTGCATAAGATTTAGGTTCTTTAAATCTGTTTCAGAGCTTTCAACAAAGCGTACCAAGCTGTGCGCTGTATCTTGTCTGTGGTACTTAACGCCGTATTCACTTTCCATTCTGAATTTTAGCACGTCGAACTGAAGCATACCAACAACGCCAACGTAAACCCTTTCCATACCACTATCAGGGAAGAAGAACATTTGAATTGCACCTTCCTGCGCAATTTGGGTAATGCCTTTATCGAACTGCTTACGTTTAAGTGAATCTATTTGTTCAACAAGGGCAAAATGTTCGGGCGCAAAGGTGGGTATGCCTGCGTATTCAACCTTCATTCCCTTTTCGCATATAGTATCGCCAATAGAGAAAATGCCCGGGTCGAAAACGCCGATAATGTCGCCTGCGTAGGCTGTGTCTATAATTTCTCTGTCTTGCGCCATCATTTGAGTAGGACGGGAAAGTTTAATTGCCTTTTTGCCTTGAACGTGGAAGTATTCGTTATTTCTGTCGAACCTGCCCGAAACAATACGCATAAACGCAATTCTGTCCCTGTGCGCCTTGTTCATATTTGCCTGAATTTTAAATACAAATGCCGAAAAGCCTTCGGTTTCGGGGGAAATCATTTCTTCGCCCGAACGGTAGGCTAAAGGTTCGGTTGTAAGCTCTAAAAAGTTTTCAAGGAAGGGTTCAACACCGAAGTTATTAAGCGCAGAACCGAAAAATACGGGGGAAAGCTTGCCACACCTTACTTTTTCAAGGTCGAATTCAAAGCCACCACCGTCTAAAAGTTCAATTTCGTCTACAAGGCTTTCTCTCATATAAGGGCCAATAAGGCTGTCTAACTTTTCGGTGTCGGTAAGCTCGCATTCAATGGCTTCAATACGGTCGGAACCTGCGTGTGAATCGGCAAAGGTTAAAATTCTGCGTTTTTCACGGTCGAAAACGCCCTTAAAATCTGTACCGCTTCCAATAGGCCAGTTCATAGGATAGGTGCCAATGCCGAACTCTTTTTCAAGTTCGTCAAGAAGTTCAAAGGAATCACGGGCATC
>JAFOFE010000019.1 GCA_017387475.1 Clostridia bacterium
GATGAAATTCTAACCCTTTCAACACATTCAGACGAGTTTGATAACGCACGTTTTGTTGTAATGGCAAAAAGAATTATAACTCCTAACGAGATTAATCATTCTAAAAACGCTACTTTGAATCCGAACGCAAAATATCCACAGGCTTGGTATGATAAAAATGGACTGAGTGGATATAAAGAACAGAACTCTTCAAGCGATCAAGATACGGTATCAAGCGAACTTTCATCTATTATTGATAGTTCTGTTGTTTCGGACGAACTTTCAAGTGATGAACTTTCAAGCACAGATGGTTCCGATATTTCTTCGCAACCCGACAGTTCAACGGAACCAACAACCGTTTGCACGCACGCTTATTCGGATAAATATGAAAACAAAGACGAACACGGCCACACATATATTTGCAAACTCTGCAATCAAACAGTCGTGGAAAACCACATATTTACACTTGAACGTGTTGAACCCGGCTACTATTGTTCGCCACCAACCTGTCTTTCACCTGCGCTTTACTTTAAGTCTTGCGTATGTGGAATTAAGGGTACAGAAACATTTAAGTATGGAGATCCGTTGAACTACCATACTCCTGTTCTTACCATTTATAACAGTGATGGCCAATACCATTGGAATCCCTGTCAGACATCAGGTTGTACAGAGCGCATAAACTTAACCGAGCACACTTATGATGAAAACGGCATGTGTATATGCACACATACTGCATCATCTACCGAGTAAACTTTTTACAGCACTAAACGAAGGAGATTTAAAATGGCCAACTTAAAAATTGACATTATCTATTACAAGACTTCTTCAGATTTTGAAATGGAGTTCAATCTGAGTGGTTGTTGCAGAATGAGAATGTTTAAAGATAAGGTGGAAACACCCAAAGGTCTTGTTAATACATTGGCTCGCGATGTTTCGCGAAGCAAAATCACAATAATTGTTACCGACCTATTTGGCGATAACAGTGGTATTCCAACCGTTGCAAAAGCAATTAAGTTACCCCTTGTTAATTTTGACAAAGAAAAATACGGGGTTAGTACAAACGATGATATTCTTATTCCTGAAACAGCAGTACCCCTTGTTACCAAAACCGGAATATATGGTGGTTGCATAATTGAAAACGGTCCACAGTCTATCATTATCGTATCTAGCGTAAGAACCTTAAGACACGAAATTATGAAGGCATATATTCACAACTATGTTTTTGATATTGGCCAATTATTAGCATATCAAGAACGTATGGGTGTTTCGCCAAGCGATGTGCCTATTACATCCGACCTTTCGCACATTAATAAGCCTGTAGAAACAGATACTAACGAAAATGCCGAAGAAACATCTGAAGCTACCGACACAACAAAGACCGAAGCTGTTTCAAGTGAAGTTCAAAACAATTTTACAATTATTAGCGAAGAAAACTTTTTAGAAGAATTCGATTTAAGCAGCGAATCGTTGCCAAAAAACACAACCGTTAAGAAAACATCAAAACGTGGCAAAGGCTTAAATATTGCGCTTTTAATAATTGTGTTACTTTTACTTGTTGGTTTTGGTGTTTTAGCCTATTTCTTTGTGTATTTGCCATTACTTGGCGAGCCAAGCATTTTTTCTGATGGCAGTGGCAATATAATAACCGAATTTCTAAACAGCTTATTTTCATAACACTTTAAGGAGATTTATATGGAAGCATTAGTTGGTGGTCTTACAGAGTTTTTTAAAGGTTGGCTTTCCCCCGAAATAATAATTTTTATTGTTTCGCTTTTGCCAATTCTTGAACTTAGAGGTGGTCTTATAGCTGCTGCACTTCTTGGTGTCGATTGGGCTATTGCCTTCCCCATTTGTGTTATAGGCAACGTATTGCCTATACCTATAATTTTATTATTCATTAGGAAAATATTTGATTTTATAAAGAAAACCAATTTTCTTTGGCTTAGAAAGCTTGTAATTAAAATAGACGAAAAAGCGCAAAAGAAAACCAAGAATATGAATACCGCTAGTCTTTGGGGATTGTTCCTTTTTGTTGGTATTCCCCTTCCCGGAACAGGAGCTTGGACCGGTTCATTGGTAGCCAATATCTTAAATATAAAACCTTTAAAAGCTTTTATTATAATTATTTTAGGTGTTATTACAGCAGGAATTATAATGTCTACATTGACCTATTTAATCCCTTCATTTTTCTTTTAAAAAAAATTAAACACCGAAGAGTTTTCACTCTTCGGTGTTTTTTTATTGCCAATAATCAACCTTGTCGGGCAGATTTATATTTTCTGCTTTAAATACAGGTTTCTTGCCCGCTTTTCTTTGCACTTCGTAATCTTTAAGCGCTTTAACAACATATTTACTTAATATGAATATTACAGGAATATTGATAAGCGTCATAGCGCCCATTGTAATATCGGCAATATTCCAAAGAAGGCCTGCGCTAAGACCTGCGCCAAGCAAAATTACAAGGCTTGCTACAATATAGTAAATTGTTTTAAATAGTTTGCCCGGTTTATGACCAAGCAAATGATATATACATTGATCTACATAGTAAAGGTTGCCTATAAGAGTTGTGAAGGCAAACAAGATCATTGCTATTGTTATGAAGATAGATCCAAAAGCGCCGAGTGTAGTGCTTAATGCTGCTTGAACATAAGGAGCGCCCGAAAGTTCGGCAGTTGGTTCTACGCCCGAGCATACGCACAAGAATGCTGTTGCAGAACATACAAGAAGTGTATCTATAAATACCGAAAGCACCTGAACCAAACCTTGTTTAACAGGATGTTCAACATCGGCAGAAGCTGAGGCATTTGGTGCAGAGCCTACACCGGCTTCGTTACTGAAAAGGCCACGCTTTATTCCGTACATTACACAAGAACCTGAAAAACCACCAAAAATTGCAGTTATATCAAAAGCATCGGAAAATACGCGAGCCAAAACTCCGGGTAAAGAAGTAATGTTTAAAGCCACAATTACCAAAGCAACCAATATGTATGCTACTCCCATAAAAGGAACCAAAAAACTTGTAACGCGAATAATACGCTTACCTCCACCGAAAAGGCAAATACCAACAACAACTGCAAGCACAACACCTATTAACCATGGTGTAATTTCAGGATTGTAAAAGTTGTAGCCAGAAAATGTTGATTGTAGGTTATAAGATGCAAGCATATTAAAACCTACGCCATAGGTTATGACAAGTAACACAGAGAATATAACAGCGAGTGTTCTGTTTTTAAGACCACTTTCAATGTAATAGGCAGGGCCGCCATAACTTCTTGAGTCTTCGCCCTTTTTCTTATATATCTGTGCAAGGGTGCTTTCAACAAAAGCAGATGCGGCACCGATAATTGCAATTACCCACATCCAGAAAATTGCGCCGAAGCCACCAAGACAAATTGCTGTTGAAACACCAATTATATTACCTGTGCCAACACGTGAAGCCGTTGAAACCATTAAGGCTTGGAAGGAAGAAACTCCTTTACCATCTGTAGGTTTTTCTGTAACTGCGCGAAACTGTTCACCTAAAAGCCTGAACTGAACGAATTTGGTACGAACAGTAAAATAAAGACCACCAAGGACTAGTAGAATTATAAGTACATATCCGTACAACGCATCATTAACTTCTGTTGTAATGTTGTTTAAGAACGCTTCTATGGTTTTTAATAATTGAGCCATACCTAATTCCTTTCATACAAAATTCTTCTATATGATACATTATAACTGAATTTTTTGCAACAAAAAAACAAGCCCAAGTTTAAACCTTGGGCTTATATATGTTTGAAATTATTCAGCAATTTCTTCTGCAACAGAGTCAGCAACTACAACTTCTTCTTCGGAAGCAGTTGCAACAACTTCGTTTTCTGCAGATTCAGGAGCTTCTTCCTTTACTTCGGGTTCGATAAGAGCGCGAATAGAAAGGCTTACTCTCTTCTTGTCAAGATCAACAGCAATAATCTTTGCTTCTACTTCTTGACCAACGGTAAGCTCGTCCTGAGGTTTAGCAACGTGCTTATCTGCAATTTGAGAAATGTGGATAAGACCGTCGATACCGGGGATGATGCGTGCGAATGCACCGTAGGTTGTCATGCTAACGATAGTAGCCTTAACAACATCGTCTACATTATAGTTGTTCTGGAAAATGGTCCAGGGATTTTCGTCGTCTTTCTTGTAGCCAAGAGAGATTTTTCTCTTTTCCTTATCTACAGCTTTTACGAATACTTCAACGGTGTCGCCAACTAAAACAACTTCGGAAGGATTCTTAATTCTTTGCCAAGAAAGTTCGGTAATGTGAATCATACCGTCTACGCCGCCAAGATCAACGAATGCGCCGTAGCCTGTTAAAGACTTAACGGTACCTGTGAACTTGTCGCCAACGTTGATTTCTTCCCAGAATTTAGCCATTTCTTCTTTTCTTTGTTCACGAAGGATAGAACGGATAGAACCGATAACTCTTCTTCTGCGACCAATTTCAATGATACGGAAGTTAACTTCCTGACCCTTGAGTTCTTCTAAAGAATCGTTTCTGGAAAGGGTTGCTTGAGAAGCAGGGATAAATACGCGAATGCCATTTGTTAAAACAACTACGCCGCCTTTAACAACTTCGGAAACTGTGCCGGTGAGAACTTCGTTTGTTTCTTTTGCTTCAACAACCTTATCCCAACCTGCAATTGCATCGTAACGACGCTTGGAAAGCATAGCTGTACCTTCCATATCATCGGTGCGCATAATGATAAGATTGAGTTCATCGCCAACCTTAACTTCCTTGGTTAAATCAACATTACGGTCGTATGAATATTCATCGGCGCTTACATAACCTGTAAGACCTCTGTTATAATCTACTAAAATTTCCGACGGGGTAACTTGAACAACTACACCCTTAACTTTTTTGTCGGAATTAAGGCTGTCAAGAGATGCCTCAAAAGCCTCTTCGTCTGTCATTTCCTCGAAAGATTTTTGAACAACTTCTGCTACTTCGGCTTGTTCTTCAACCGGATTTAAGATTTCTGTCATGGTTTTAATAGCCTCCTTAATAATTGCCGCCGGAGTTGATGCTCCAGCAACTACACCTATATTTTTAGCACCATCAAAAAATTCTGCTTTAAGTTCATTTGCAGTTTCAATTAGAAATGTTTTTTCGCAATTGACCTTGCAAACATCGTAAAGTTTTTTTGTATTGGAACTATGTTGACCACCGATTACCACCATTGCATCGTTTTTAAGCGATAACTGATGCGCTTCGGACTGTCGCATAGATGTAGCGTTACATATTGTACCAAAAATACTTGCATTTGTACAGTATTTTTTTAATATTTTTTCGCATTTCGACCAAATTTTTTCATTAAATGTTGTTTGCGCAACCACAGACACTGTTTCAGTCTTTAATTTTGGTTCTTTTTCCAGCAGTTCAAGCAGCGAATTTTCATCTTCAAAAACATACACAGGGCCTAAAGAATGTCCAATTATTCCTATAACTTCTTTATGCTTTGCATCGCCTGCAATTAATACTATTCTTCCATTTTCGGATGCTTCTTTAACGATTTTATGAATTTTTGCTACGAACGGGCATGTTGCATCTACTGTTTTTACTTCTAACGTTGCTGCTTCATTCATAACAGATTCAGGCACACCGTGAGAACGAATTACAAGAATTTCTCCGTATTTAACCTGACTAACATCTTCAACAACACGAACACCTTTTTGTTCTAAATCGGCAACAAGTTGAGCGTTATGAATTATAGGACCTAAAGTGCAAACATTTTGTCCTTGTTCGCAAAGTTCGTAAACCATATCGACAGCACGCTTTACTCCAAAGCAAAAACCTGCAGTTTCGGCTAATGTAATTTTCAATGTTTCATCTCCCAAAGCTGTGTTATTTCTTTTGTAACAGTATCTACAATATTTTTAATATTGGCACGTGGTGTTAGTTCTTCGTTAACAAGTTCATTGTATTCAAGAACCTTGCCTATACGTATAGTTGTTTTCTTAAACCAACTATATTTGCCTTCACGGTATATACAAACAGGCAATATGTTCGATTTAGTATCAAGCGCAATATAGGCTATACCCGATTTAGCTTTATGTGGTGGGCCCGACGGATGTCTTGTGCCTTCGGGATAAATACCAAGTATGTTGCCACTTCTCACTATTTCTTTAGCCTTGTTTATGGCTGTCATATCGCCTTTACCTCTATTAACTGCAAAAGCGCCTATTGCATTTAAAACAACACGGAATAAACCAATTTTAAAAAGTTCAGCTTTTGCCATAAAGTGAACTTGTCTTTTAAAAATTGGAACTTTATAAAACGGATCTGACATTGAGGTATGGTTACAGCAAAGTATAAAGCCACCGTCTTCGGGTATGTTTTCTTTGCCTATGACCTTAACCGAATGAAAAATATGAAAAGCAACATAAAGTATCGCTCTTACAAAACGATAAAAAGGGGTCATTACTTTGAAATTCCTTCCCTTGCGATTTTAATAAGAAGTTCTAAAGATTCTTCGAAGGTTAAATTGGTAGTATCTGCAAGCACTGCATCATCTGCCTGCTTTAAAGGTGCTATCGGTCTATTGGAATCGTTATAATCACGAACCTTCATATCTTCAAGCACTTCTTCAAAACTAACAGTTTGTCCTTTTTCAATAAGTTCCTTATAACGACGTTCGGCCCTAACCTTAACATCTGCAGTTAGGAATATTTTAACCTGTGCATTAGGAAGAATGACAGTACCTATATCTCTGCCGTCCATTACAACATTATTCTTTTCAGCAAGTCTTCTTTGCATACCAAGCAAGAACTCGCGAACAACAGGTTTTGCAGAAACTGCAGAAGCCATCATAGAAGCTTCGGGTGTTCTAATTTCATCGGACACGTCTACGCCATCTAAAAACACTCTTTGTGCGCCGTCAATAAAACGAATATCAAGCATAGTATCTTCAAGAATTGTATCGATATCTCCTTGAAGGCTTGTATCGAACCCAAAGCGCGAAAATTTAAGTCCAACTGCACGATAAAGCGCGCCTGTATCTACATATATGTAGGAAAGTTCCTTTGCAAGAAGTTTGGATAATGAGCTTTTACCTGCACCTGCAGGGCCGTCAATTGCAATATTAATCATACCTATTCTCCTCTAAACTGATATTCCGGCAAGATAACCGGTTGAAAATGCCGCTTGTAAATTGAAACCACCTGTAAAGCAGTCTACATCTATTATTTCACCTGCAAAATATAGCCCTTCAATAATTTTCGACTGCATTGTAGCAGGATCAATTTCCTTTAATTTTACGCCACCCGAAGTTATAACTGCTTCTTCAACAGGTCGA
>JAFOFE010000020.1 GCA_017387475.1 Clostridia bacterium
ATATTGCACAAGCACAGGGAATTTCTTACCGTAAGGCTACCATAAAGGCTCAAAGAGGAGAAATTCTCGATTCCAGTGGACGCGAAATAGCCGTAAACCGCGAGGGGTATAATATAGTTTTCGACAAGGCGTATTTCAGTATGGCAAAGGCTAATGATCTTATTCTTCGCCTAATTAAGCTGCTAAGTGAAAACCAAACCGAATGGACCGACAATCTTCCTATGGAAACTACTTCGCCCTACGGTTTTACCGATAACACAACTTCGGTATCCCAGCTTAAAAACAACCTTGGTCTAGCCCACTATGCAACAGCCCAAAACTGTTTCGACGAAATGGTGCAAAGATACGAACTTGAAGCCTATGATGATACAACAAAGCGTCTTATAATGGGCGTAAGATATTCGCTCGAAAGCGCAAACTTTTCTATTTCAAACCCCTTCACATTTTCCGAAGACGTTTCTTCCGGCATAATGCAAACGGTGCTTGAAGCAGGAATGCTTTTAGACGGCGTTACAATAAACGTTGTTCCGTTCAGACAGTATGTTAACGGAACATTAGCCCCACACCTTATTGGTACAGTAGGCCCCATTTATGCAGAAGAATGGGATGACTACAAAGGAAAAGGTTATTCCTACGACGATAAAGTGGGTAAAAGTGGTATTGAAGCTTTAGCAGAAGACAAGCTTCACGGTGTCGATGGTGAAATAACCTATAAAATTGACGCTAAAGGTAAAATTATTTCAAAAGAAATAACCAAAACACCAATAGCAGGAAAAACCGTTGTACTAAATCTCGATAAAACTATTCAGCTTTCTACACAAGATGCGCTTAAAAATGCAGTAGATTCACTTAAAGAAATTCCGGGTCATCCAATAAAGGGCGCTGCAGCAGTAATGTTAGATGTTAAAACAGGTGGCGTAATTGCAAGCGCAAATTATCCGTCCTATGACCTTAACACCTTTTCGGAAGACTTCGAAGCGTTAGCTGCAGATAAAAGGGGAACACCCCTTGCCGACCGTGCTTTTCAGGGTATTTTCCCTGCAGGCTCAACCGTTAAGCCGGCAGTAGCAGTAGCAGCGCTCGAAGAAGGTGTGTACAACGCTAGCGAAGTTATTTTCTGTAGTCAGAAATATAAAAGATATGCCGACTATCAGCCTAACTGTATGCACTATCACGGCACAACAGATTTAAACAAGGCAATTTCAAAATCTTGTAACTACTTCTTCTTCGAACTGGGTTACAGATTAAAACTTTCCAATATAAACAAATACTTCAAACGCTTCGGCCTTGGTGTTAAAACAGGCGTAGAGGTTAACGATTCTAAAGGTCTTTTGGTCGAAAGCAGCGATAACGAATCAAGTGGTAATACACTTCAGGCTGCCATTGGTCAAATGAACGCCTTTACACCACTTCAGCTTGCCGTTTATGTTTCCACAATGGCAAACGAAGGGGTACGTTACGAAGCAAGACTTGTCGATAGAATTGTTTCTTACGATATGAGCAAAACCTACGAAACTATAGAACCTGTTATTGCCGAACAGTTTGAAATAAGCAAAAATACCATTAATGCAGTTAAAGCAGGTATGCTTTCGGTAACCGTCGACGGTACAGGTGGTGCAACCTTCGCTAATTACAGCATTAAAGTCGGTGGCAAAACGGGTACTTCACAGGTTGCCAACGGTGCAGACCACTCGGTGTTCATTGCATTCGCACCCTTCGACAAACCCGAAATTGCAGTTGCAATTGTTCTTGAAAACGGTTCGTCTTCAAGAACCTGTTCTACCGTAGCAAGAGAAATGTTCGACGCGTATTTCTTCGCACAGGAAACAACAGTCGACCTTACACAACCCAACAAGGTTATTGGTTAAATTTTAAATCGTTTTTTTAGTTGTTAAATGTTTGACAAAAATCGTCAAATATGTTAAATTATTGCATAGCTTATAAGTATATTGAATGGAGATGTCTATGGCACAGATTATAGCCGTTCTTGGAGGCAAGGGTGGCTCGGGCAAATCTACTTGCAGCATTGGTATAAGTCTAGCCTTGGCAGAGCAGGGAAAACGTGTCCTTTTAATCGATTTAGACGAAGGAATGCGTTGCCTTGATATGTTGCTTGGCGTTAGCGAAGACTTGGTTTTCGATGTGTCCGATGCAGTAGCAGGCAGAGAACTTTCTTCCTGCGTTTTAAATGTACCCGAAGCCGAATCATTGTACCTTCTTGCAGCGCCTGCAGAAAAAGGAACGTTAAATACAAAAGAATTTGTAAAGTATTTAACCTCCTTACCCGAAAACCATTTCGATAATATCGTTCTCGACCTGCCGGCAGGCTCCGACATAGAACTTTATCAAGCTCTTCCCAAAAGCACCGAATTTTTGTGTATTTGCAACCCAAATGCCGTTTCGGTTAGAGATGCTGCTAATATCGGCAATCTTTTAAGTAAAGCTAACAGAAGAGGAAAACTAATAATCAACAGGTTTGAAACATATTTCATAAGAAATATTATGTTTTCAAATCTCGATGATATTATAGACGAATCGGGTCTTTCCCTTATTGGAATTGTTCCCGAAAGTGAAAGCTTGTTTTTTGCCTTTTTAGAAGGTAAATTTAAAATAACAGGAAGAGCCAAAAAAGCTTTTGCCAGAATAGCCGCAAGACTAAACGGTCAAAATGTTCCACTTCCTAAACTCAGTAAAATTTAGCACAAAAGGAGTAAAATTATGAACATTGCACTTATCGCACACGACGCAAAGAAAGAACTTATGGTACAGTTTTGCATTGCTTATTGTGGAATTTTAAGCAGACACACATTGCTTGCAACCGGCGCAACAGGAAAACTTATTTCCGAAGCAACCGGTCTTAATATAGTAACCTTACTTGGTGGTCATCAAGGTGGTTCACAACAAATCGCAGCTCGTATCGGTTGCGACGAAGTTGATATGCTTATTGTCTTCCGCGATCCTTTAAAAACAGGCGGAAACGAACCCGATGAACAGTCCTTGCTTCGTCTTTGCGATGTACACCAAATTCCTGTTGCTACAAATATTGCAACAGCAGAAATCTTAATTCGTGGTCTCGACAGAGGCGACCTCGACTGGCGTGAATATTTAAGAAACGACAATAATTAATCGGAGAAATTTTATGGCAGAAATAAATAAAGCTCCAAGGGGAACAAACGACGTTACCCCTGAACAGAGCTATAAATGGCAATTTGTTGAACAAAAATTAATCGAAACTGCAGGTCTTTACGGTTTTAAAGAAATTCGTGTGCCTGTGTTTGAACATACAGAAGTTTTCATTAAAAACGTAGGCGATACTACCGACGTTGTGCAAAAAGAAATGTACACCTTCACCGATAAGGGCGACCGTTCAATAACCCTTCGTCCCGAATTTACGGCAGGTGTTATGCGCAGCATTGTAGAACAC
>JAFOFE010000021.1 GCA_017387475.1 Clostridia bacterium
ATTTTTAAATTAAATTTTTTAGCTCTTTTGAGGTGAATTTATAGACCTTATCGCAGAAGTGACAACTGATTTCTGTATCGGTTTCGGACTCTGCCATTTCGGTTAATTCTTCCTTGCCAAGACTGATAAGCGCTTTGCTTACTCTGTCTTTGCTACAATTACATTTATATTCAATGTCTTGTGTATAAAGAACTTCTACTTCGAACTCTTTAAGCGCAGTTTTAACAATTTCTTCGGGAGTCATACCACCGGATAACATTGTGGTAACCGAAGCCATTTCTGTGATGCTTTTTTCAAGCTTATCGATAGTTTTATCGCTTGCTGCAGGAAGAAGCTGAATAATGTATCCACCTGCTGCCTTAACCGATAAATCGGGGTTGACAAGAACGCCTAATGCGCATACGGTTGGAATTTGTTCGCTTAAAGCATAGTAAGAAGTTATATCTTCTGCAATTTCGCCCGAAACTAGTGGAACAGAACCCGAAAAAGGCTCTTTAAGGCCTAAATCTTTAAGAACATATAAAAGTCCGTTACTGCCTACAGCGCCACCTACATCTAATTTTCCTTTAGCGTTAAGGGGAAGTTCAACAACAGGGTTTTGAACATAGCCACGAACATCGCCGTTAAAATCGGACACGACAATTAACGAGCCTGTAGGGCCGTCGCCATTTACACGAAGTGTAATTGTATCGTCTTTGCCTTTAAGCATATTACCCATCATAGAACCTGCAGTTAAAAGTCTGCCAAGCGCTGCCGTAACAACAGCAGATGTTTTATGAATGCGTTCTGCTTCGTTTACTATGTCGGTTGTATCTACTGCAGTTGCCATTACTTCGCCACACGAAGTTATACATCTTATAAGTTTTCCCATTATTTTACCTTTCTAGCTACATATACATTTCGTTGAGAATTTTCTTTTGGTGGCAAAAAAGTATTTTCGCCATAAACGGCTTCTAACTTAAAGCCGGTATTATTAAGTAAATTTTCTATTTCTTCTGCCGTATAGGCGCGTTCGGTTATAGTTTCACACACGGTATCTTTTTTAAATAGACCTGTTTTATAGGTGAAATTAAGGTTAATTTCAACCGTAACGCCATCTTCTTTAAGATTATTGTGCCAAAAGCACTCTACTCCCCTTTTCTTTAAATGATAGGAACTTGAGCCTAGCACTTCTTTATGCTTATATACGGTGTTCATATCAAACACAAAAAGACATCCCTCTTCTAAAAAAAGGGATATTTTTGAAAGTGTCTTTTCGAGTTCATTTATATCAGTAATATGGTTAAGGCTATCTAGCCCCGAAATTGCGCCATCTACCGTGCCGTAAAGGTCTAACTCGCTACCACTTTGGCAAAGATAAAGCACCTTGTTTTTAAGGTTTCTGTTCTTTTCTGCTGCCAGTGCAAGCATACCTTCAGATTTATCGACACCGATAACTTCTATGCCCATTTTTGCAAACTGCACAGAAAAATTTCCTGTACCACAAGCAAAATCTAAAAGTAAAGATGGCTTTTTGCCGTGTTTTACAAATATTTCTAACAAATAGTTTGCTCTGCTTTTATAGTCGACATTATTTGTGAAAATATCGTAAAAAGGCGAAAAATTATTATAATTGCTCATTTAAAGTACCAAGGAGCTTGTCGAAATATTCACGGTCGATTTCCATTGCACGCTTAACGCGGCTAACGGTTGCGCTGCTTGCGCCTGTTTTTTCGACTATTTCGGTATAAACCTTATTTTCAGAAAGAAGCTTTGCAACATAAAGTCTTTGTGCTATGAGTTGAGTTTCCTTATCTGTGCAAAAGATTTTGAAAAACGTTTGCGCATCTTCGAAATTTTCAAGGCTAACTATTGCGTTGAAAAAATATTCTGCAGAAACTTTCTTTAATTTATCCATTATTGTTGCTCCTATTCTTAAATTTGTCCGTAAGCGCTTTTGAAATAATCTAGTGCTTCGGCATATTGCGCATCTATAATGTCTTTCTTAACTTCAAATGCAGCTTCGCTTTCGGTTGCAGCAAAAATTTCTGCCTTGGCGACTTCTGCTCTGCCCATTATAAGATTAAGCAATTCTTTTTTATCGTTCGTATCGGACTCGCCAATTAAATTAGCATATTTAACCGATTCAATAACAAGTTTACCTATAATTACCGAGCCGTACTCTTTTGCGCTGTCGGCTAAAGGAACTTCGTTTGTTTTAATTTCTAAAGGTGCCACGGTTTTTGTGGGTTCTGCAGTCTTTTCAGGTTCTGCAGATGTTTCGGTTTCCACGCTTTCTTGAGGCTCGTGAGGTTGTTCGGGTTCTGCTGCTTCTGGCGCTACATTATCTTCTTCTACAACATTAACGTCTACCTTAAAGCCTGCATCTTCGGCTTGCGCTTTAGATGCAACCTGTTCAGCAACTTTAAGTTGTGCTTCGAGTAGGGCAATTGTAGCCTTCATTTCTTCATTTTCAGCCTTTGCATCTTTTAACTGATGCTCTAGCTTATTCATAGCTTCAACAAGCTCTACCATTTTTTCAATTAACTGTTTTTTTCTCACGGGAAAGTCCTCTTTTCCAGTTTTTTATTTTACGAGTAATAAAAACTAGCATTAATGCTATAAAAACGCCTACAAGTGCGCCCGAAAAATCTATTAATACATCTCTTACCTGTCCTGCTCTTTCGGGCACGAAAAGCTGATGTATTTCGTCGGATATGGCGTATAAAAGTGAAATTGCAAGTGCTGTTCCACATTTGAATTTTAGGAAAATGTTATATGTATTCATTGCCAAGAAGCAGAAAAAGCCCAGCACAAGATATATTGAAAAATGTGCAAATTTGCGAACAATGAACTGAAAACTATTTATAAGCTCAAGTTTTTCGGCCTCTGCCATTGATGAAAAGCCCTTTACAAAAATAGACAAAATTATTTCTAAAAAAGAACCTGAAGTTTCGCTTGACTGCTGTCCGTTTTGCGCCGAATGCATAAAAATTACAACCATTATGGCAATAACAACAGTCCAAAGCAAATATCTTAAAATAAGAAGTTTTCCGTTGTTTTTAATTTCCATTCAAATATCCTATTGCAGCCACTACAACGGCATCTTGGTTAGCCGGTACAATGTGCTGGTATTTTATTTCATCTTCCGATAAAGTTACTTCTATATCGGCTTCTATTCCCTTTTCATTAAAGGAAACACCACCATGCGCTACGAATTCTGCAACCGTAAAGGCAACACTTGAACCATCGGTAAATTCGTATGTGGTTTGCATTACGCCTTTACCGTAGGTTTTACTGCCTATGGAAATGCCTTTTTCGAAATCTTTCACAGACTGCACGAAAAGCTCTGAAGCGCTTGCTGTGCCTTCGTTGGTTAGCACAACCATAGGTAAATCTATTTCGTTTTGGTCTGATTTAGCTAAAACTTTGGTTTTTTGGTTGGCGTATTTTACTGTCATAATATCGCCTTCAGGACAAATAAAATCTACCATTTCGCAAACGGCATCTACTGTGCCACCACCGTTGTTGCGAAGGTCGAAAATTAAGGCTTTTGCACCATCTGCAACAAGTTGATTTACAGCGTTTTGGAACTGAACCGTAGTTCCACCGTTAAATGCAGTAATTTCAACATAACCAATATTGTCTTCAAGCATTTGTGCAAACACAGTTTGTGCCACAAACTCGGTACAAGTTACTTCGGCAGTAAAGGTTTCGCTATCCCTTAAAATTTCAAGTTTTACCTTTTCGCCAACATTTTTAAGAACAGCCTCTACTGCTTTTTTATAACCGAGTTCCTCTACCGAGACTCCGTCTACCGAAATTATTTGGTCGAAACTTTTTATGCCTGCTTGTGCTGCAGGTCCGTTATCGTAGACATTGCTTATAAAGATATTATTGTTATCGGGGTGCTTTGTAATAATTACGCCTATACCTTTGCCCTGACCCGATAAATCTTTATTTCTTTCGTTCGTTTCTTCTACGCTATAATAACGGGCATATTTATCTTCAAGCCCTGCAAGATAGCCACGAACGATTAAATCGTTAATTTGGGTTGTTTCGACTTCCCCGTAAAAATAATTATTTACAAAAAAGTCTAGCTGTTTTAGCTTTAAATATTTAGCATCGCTCAAAAAAATAAAGTAAAAAACAACAAATGATATAAATACGCTTATAACCGCAGTGATTACTGCGGTTAAAAGTATTTGTTTGCCTGATTTTTTTGTATTTGTTTCTGATGACATCATATATTAAATGTAATCTCTTGGGTTTACAGGAGATAAGCTGCTTTTGCTAGTTCCCCTTCTGATTTCGAAGTGGAGATGATAACCCGAAGAGTTACCTGTTGTTCCAACTTCGCCAATTTTTTGGCCTTGGTTAACCTGTGAACCTGAAGAAACGGTTATACTGCCGGGTTTAAGGTGAGCATATACGGTACGGTAATAATATCCGTTATGAAGACCGTGGTCTATCATAATATAGTTACCGTATCCACCACCACAGCCACAGCTATAAACCGAGCCATTAGCGTATTTACCGTAGTTGTGAGTACAAGTGTTGCAACCAACTGTAACGGTACCCGAAGCTGCAGATACAACCTTTTTGCCCGAAATGTTAGCCTGTGCTATATCTATACCCTTATGGAGTTTACCCCAACGGTAACCATAGCCTGATGTTACATTGGTATAACCTGGAACGGGCCAAGTAAATAGACCACTAAATGGAAGGTCAACGCCATTATCGTTACCTTGGCTTAAGATTGCTTCAAGTTGTTCTTCAGCATCTTTAATTTGCTGTTCGGTTTGATAGAGCTGATTGTTCAGGTTGTTTTGGTCGGACTGAATGCCCTGAATTACCTTTAAGATTTCAGCCGATTCTTTATCTAATTCGTCTTGTTTTTCTTTAAGAGTTGCTTTGATTTGGTTTTGTTCTTCAATTAAAACTTTATTTGCAGCAATTTTTTCTTCGATTTTTTTAAGCTCATCTACAATTTCTTCAACCATTTTTCTGTCTCTTCTGGAAACGTTCTGTGTAAGTTGAGAAAGTGCGATAAAATCTGCAAAATCGTCGGCACCTAAAAGTATTTCAAGACCACCTGAAATGCTTCCACTCATATAAATTGTACGAATACGTCTTTTAAATTCGAAAATTACAGTTTCCATTTCGGCCTGCTTTTCGGCAATTTCAGATTCATTTTTAGCAATTATTTTATTATTTTCTTCAATTTTTTGATTGCAAGCATCGATTTGTTTTTGAAGATTTGCAATTTTTGCATCTAGCGCATTTTTAAGTTCTTGTTGTTTCTTTTTATCTTTCTTAAGAACAGCCAACTGCGATTCAAGCTCTTGTTCTTCTTTTTCGAGGTCGGTAATTTCTTGTTGAAGTTCTTCTGCTGTTTTAGCCGAAGCAGGAATTACGCAACAACCAACAAAAATTATAAAGCACAGACACAAAGATATTATTCTTTGGAAATTCAAAAGTTATTCCTCCGTTAAAGTTATTTGCAAAAGCAAATATTAAATAGCGGTAAATTCGCTTCCTTCTTTTTTAAGGTACTTACTAATCATAATTACGCTACCAACAATACCCGAAAGCACGCCTATTGCAAGGAAAATGCCTATAATTAAGGGTAATGCGCCAAAGAAGTCTACGGTGTTCATAATGCCGAGTGCATCGCCAATTGAGTCCATAGCTACACGGTAGCAGAAATAAAGTACTGCTGTTGAGAATATTGCAGAAATTATACCGATTGCAACACCTTCTACTACAAATGGCAGGCGTATAAAGGAATTGGTTGCGCCTACTGCCTTCATAATGCTTATTTCAAGCTTACGGCTATACATTGTAACACGAATGGTGTTTGATACGATTACAAGTGAGATTATAAGCAAAATAGCAATAATCCAAATACCTGCAATGCCAAGTCCGTCTTTAAGGGCATTAATTTTATCGGCAAGGTCGGACTGGGACTGAACCGAATCTATTCCCTTAATGTTTTTTATAGCTTCAAGTGTTTCTTTGAATTTAGACATATCTTTAAGTGTGATTTTAGCAGCATCGGATAAGGGGTTGCCATGCTCGTCGTCTAAAAACTCAAAGTATTCTGCCTTGCCTTCGAGCATACCTTCTTTTATGCTTTCAAGGCCTTCTTCACTTGAAACATAAACAGCATCTAGCACGTTGTCGAGCTTTTTGATTTCTTCGCAAAGCGCTTTTGCTTCTTCTTCATTGTGAATTAGATAAGCATCTTCAGGAATGGAGTTGCCTGTTGTGTCGATTTCGGAAGAAGTTTCTTCGGAAGTGGTTTCGTTTGAAGATGCGTCGTATTTATCGGATGCGTCGCCGTAAAGAACAGAGTTTTTATCGTTAAAATAAGCCATAATAACGTTTTGCTGTTCAAGATTGCCTACGGCTTTGGTAACATTCATTGAAATTAGAACTGCAAGGCCGATTAAAACCATACAAGCCATTAAAACGCCAACCGAAGCAATTGTCATAAGACGGTTTGCCCAAAGGTTTTTAACGCCTTCTTTGGAAAGATATGTTACACTTCTGAGTTTCATATGCTTCCACCTCCGGCTGCGTTATCTGCCACAATTCTTCCTTCTTCGAGCATTATTACCCTGTGCTTGAAGTCGCGCACAAGATTATGGTCGTGTGTTACCATAAGAATTGTAGTGCCTTGTTTATTAATTTCGGTGAGCTTTTCAACGATATTGTAGGAAAGGTTGGGGTCAACGTTACCTGTAGGCTCGTCCGCAATTATAAGGCTGGGTTTGTTAACAAGTGCACGAGCAAGACCGACACGTTGTTGTTCACCACCTGAAAGCTGGTTAGGCATTGAACGGGCTTTATTGCCAAGACCTACCATACTAAGCACTGCAGAAACATCTTTTCTGATTTTTCTGCGATCTGCGCCTACAACGTGCATTGCAAATGCAACATTTTCGAAAACAGACATGGTAGGAATTAAACGGAAATCTTGGAACACGATACCCATTGTTCTGCGAAGATGGGGAATTTGACGGTTTTTAATTTTCATAAGGTTGTAACCGTTTACAAAAAGTGTTCCTGTATTTGCCTTTTCTTCCCTTACGATGAGCTTCATAAAGGTACTTTTGCCGGCACCCGAAGCACCAACGACAAAGACAAATTCGCCCGGATTTATTCTGATATTAACATCTTTAAGTGCGTGTGTGCCTGTTTTATAGGTTTTGGATACTCCCTTAAACTCGATAATAGGCTTTGTAGCACTTACATCGTGGCTGTTAATAAGTATTCATCCTTTCGTGATAGTAGTTTTTTACGTTGTATTAATTAATACTTAACGGGGTTGGACTGAAGATATTTGTTTACCATAAGAGCAATTTTGAAGATAATTGCGTGGTCGAATTCGCGAAGGTCGAGACCTGTGATTCTTTTAATTTTTTCAAGACGGTAAACAAGGGTGTTTCTGTGAACGAAAAGCTTTCTTGAAGTTTCGGAAACGTTAAGGTTGTTTTCGAAGAACTTTTGGATAGTGAAAAGTGTTTCTTGGTCGAGACTTTGGATAGAGCCACGCTTGAACACTTCACGAAGGAAAGATTCACAAAGTGTGGTAGGAAGCTGATAGATAAGACGAGCGATACCAAGGTTGCCGTAGCTAACGATTGTTTTGTCGGTATCGAATACCTTACCAACTTCAAGTGAAGCCTGAGCTTCTTTGAAAGATTTAGCAAGTTCTTTAATGCTTTCAACAGGAGAACCGATACCAATGGAAACTGCAGTATAGAATTCGCCAGAAAGTGTATCTGCAATTGAAAGTGCTAACTTTTCAATGTCTTTAAGTTCGATATCTTTAGTTGTTTCTTTAACGAGCGCAATATCGGTTTCGTTGATGCTGATAACAAAATCTTTAGACTTGTCGGGGAAAAGATTTTGAATTACGTCGAATGCAACGATATCGGTAGGTTCGATAGAACGGATAAGAAGAACGGTACGAGCAACATCGGTATTGAAGTGAAGTTCACGAGATTTAAGATAAATATCACCGGGAAGAATGTTATCGAGAATAACGTTCTTAATGAAGTTACCTCTGTCGTACTTTTCGTCGTAGTAATGTTTGATGTTAGAGAAAGAGATTGCTAACACAAGGCAGTGCTTTTCGGCGATTGGGTCAACACCACTAACGAAAACATAGTATTCGCCAACCTGTGTAGACTCGATAGCTTTGTAGGTGTGGTTGCCGAAAGAGAAGGTATCGGAAACCGATGCATTAAGAAAATCGAAATTTACATTTTCGCCAATTTTTCCGAGTTCGCTACATGCGATTACGGTACCGTTTTCATCGATAACACCGATAGTTCTGTCGATTGCGTCTTTAAGTTGATGAATTACGCCTTGAAATAAACGATTTGCCATATATTTTTGTCCCCTTTTTTAGGTATTGTTTTGCTAAACAGATTTATACAGATATATTTTACTATATAATATATAACATTGCAAGTATAAAACTTAAAAAAGTTACAAATTATTAACAAAAAAGTGGGTGTGAAAAAAGAAAGCTCCGACATATTGTCGGAGCTTTTAGTTTTATTAGTTGCAAATGGTGATTTCAGTATCTTTATCGAAGAGGTGAATCTTACCAGGTTCGAGTGTGATTTGAATTCTATCGCCAGGTTTTGCAGTGTTGGTGGGTTCAACACGAGCGTTGATGGACTGTTCTTCGCAGTTCATGTAAAGGTAGGTTTCAGCACCCATAAGTTCGGTAACTTCAACGTTAGCTTCAACAATACCTTCGGGGAACTTAGCCACGAGGTCAGCTTCGTTGTGTACGTCTTCGGGACGGATACCCATAATTACTTCCTTGCCAACGTATGCGTCAAGAACGCCATCCTTGTTTTTGGAAGCGGGAAGCTTAATCTTATATTTAACGCCTGCACGAGTTTTGGTGTCTTCAGTACCGAATTCTACGAAGAAATCGTCGCCTTCTTTGAGAAGCTTAGAATCGATAAAGTTCATTTGAGGAGAACCAATGAAGCCTGCAACGAAGAGGTTGCCAGGATAGGTGTAAAGGTTCTGAGGAGTGTCAACCTGTTGTACTAAACCGTCTTTCATAACAACGATACGAGTACCCATTGTCATAGCTTCGGTCTGGTCGTGTGTAACGTAGATGAAGGTTGTACCAAGCTTTAAGTGAAGCTTAGAAATTTCGGTACGCATTTGTGCACGAAGCTTAGCATCGAGGTTGGAGAGAGGTTCGTCAAGAAGGAATACCTTAGGCTCACGAACGATAGCACGACCGAGAGCAACACGCTGACGCTGACCACCCGAAAGAGCCTTTGGCTTTCTTTCGAGAAGGTGAGAAATATCAAGAATACGAGCAGCTTCTTCTACGCGACGCTTGATTTCATCCTTTGGAGTTTTACGAAGTTTAAGACCGAATGCCATATTGTCGAAAACGGTCATGTGAGGATAAAGCGCATAGTTCTGGAAAACCATTGCGATATCACGATCCTTAGGAGCAACGTCGTTAACAACGCGATCGCCGATAAGGATTTCACCATCACTAATTTCTTCAAGGCCTGCAACCATACGGAGTGTGGTTGACTTTCCGCAACCGGAAGGACCTACGAGAATAATAAATTCTTTGTCTTTGATTTCGAGATTAAAATCGGATACAGCTGTAACGCCGCCGGGATATCTCTTGTAAACGTGACGCAAAGATAAGCTTGCCATATAAATTAGCCTCCTAAAAATGTAACAGGACACAAACGCCCCATAATTGCAGTATTATTATACCAAAAAGTTTTTCAAAATACTATATCTTAAATTAACAAACATCTATCCACACCGTTGTTAATATTTCACAACAAACACCAAAAATATGCTAATTATTCGAAAATTTGTTGTAATTCGGACACATTTAGTTCCTTAACTTCCCCTTCTTTAAGTGTGGTGGGAAGTTGCATTTTTCCTATACTTAAACGCTTAAGCGAATTAACGCCAAGACCAACCACACCAAACATTCTTTTTATTTGGTGGTACTTGCCTTCGCGTATTGTTACTATTGCATAATTATTTGGCAAAATTTCAAGACCTGCCGACATACATTCGCTGCCGTCTGCCAAGGTTATGCCATTTTTAAATACTTCAATATATTCTTCTTTAACTTCCCCATCGAGCCCTGCTAAATAGCGTTTTTCAATAAGACTTTTAGGTGAAGTTACCTTATGCCCAAAATCTCCGTCATCTGTAATAATTAAAAGGCCTGTTGTATTTTTATCTAATCTGCCAACAGGGAAAAGCCCTGCTCTTTTTAAGTTTTCGGGCAGAATATCTACAACGGTTTTAACCCTTTTATCTGTTGACGCAGAAAGAATGCCTTCGGGTTTATTCATAAGGATATAAATGTATTTTTTATAGGTTAATTCTTGGTCGCCACATTTTACAACAGCCGTATCGGACACTTTGGTTTCGGGCTTTGATACAACCTTTGAATCTACCGTAATTTTGCCCTTTTTTAAAAGTGTTTTAGCTTCGGTACGGGAAACCGATAATGCAACCGACAAATATTTATCTATTCTTAATTCTGCCATTATTTTGCGCTTTCTATTAGGCATACTGCGTGGGCCGAAATGCCTTCTTCCCTACCTGTAAAGCCAAGCTTTTCTTCGGTGGTTGCCTTAACGTTTATATAGTCGATATCCACAAGGCAAATATTTGCAATAACGTGGCGCATTTCGTCGATATACGGCGCAAGCTTTGGTTTTTGCGCAATAACCGTGCAGTCGATATTGGAAATTTTATATCCTTTTTCTGCTACGACTTCAACCGTCTTTTTAAGTAAAAGCTTGCTATCTATATCTTTATAAGTATTGTCGGTATCGGGGAAAAGTTTGCCAATATCGCCGAGCGCTGCAGCGCCAAGCAAGGCATCACATATAGCGTGAAGCAAAACGTCGGCGTCGGAATGGCCTAAAAGACCCAATGTATGTGGAATTTGGACTCCACCTAAAAAGAGTTTTCTGTTTTCGGCAAAACGATGCACATCGTAACCGTGTCCTATACGCATATTTACCATTCCTTTTTTAAAATATTTTCGGCCTTTGCCATATCTTCGGGGGTTGTTATTTTTATATTGTCGGCGTGTCCTTCGACTATTTTGGTTTTTAAGCCTGCATATTCCATAACCGAAGTATCATCTGTGAAAATAGATAGATCGGCATTTTGGCAGGTATTTAAGAATATTTCGGTATCTACGCCCTGTGGGGTTTGAATTGACACAAGACCTTCACGGTTTACAGTTTCGGTTGCAATGCCGTCTGCATTAACACGCTTAACGGTATCGTTTATACGAACGGCACAGGTAACGCTGCCAAAATCTTTTAAAGCGTTAATAACATTTCCTATAACGGTATTATTAACAAGTGGACGAGCGCCATCGTGGGTAAGCACCTTGTCGGCGCGTCCTTTATAAAGAGCAACACCCTTCATAACAGATTCTGCACGGCAAGAACCACCTACAATAATGTTTTTAAGTTTACTTACTGCATATCTGTTGCCAAGATTTTGAATATCGGCAATTTTTTCTTCTTTAGTTACAACGGTAATTTCTGAAATTTCAGGACAGTTTTCGAAGGCACGAAGCGTTCTGACAATTACGGGAATGCCACAAAGTTCTGCCATTTGCTTGTCTTGCCCTTTCATACGCGAAGCATTGCCTGCAGCAACTATAACAACAGGTATGCCACCACCGTTTTCTTTAACCTTTTCGAATTCTAATGCAAACTCAGTTTTCTGCATTTTTCTTTTCCTTTACAGCGTAATAAATTTTGAAATATATATAGTGTGTTAAAATAGCGACCATTGCGCCTATACCGAAGCCTGCTATAACATCGGACACATAGTGAACACCAAAATAAATTCTTGTAACACCTATAAGTATAGGTAAGGCAACAAGTGAAATTTTAAGTGTGAATTTCCATTTTGGAGCTAAATCTATAAGCAACGCAACTAGTAAAATTGCTATGTAAAGCGCCATATTGTTTTGCGAATGTCCACTTGGGAAGCTAGATTCGCTAGCGTGCATAACCTTAAAATCGGGTCTTTCACGGTCGATTAAATTTTTAGCAGTTATATTTATAATTCTTGAAACTATTGATGTAATTGCAACGGGTAGACCAAATGTGAAAAAGTATTTCTTTTTAATAATGGTAACAATTAATATTATTGCAGTAATTGATATTACGCCAACTGCACTTCCAAGTTCTGTAATAGCACGAGCCGGAATATCCATAGCAGGCGCCACAGTGCGAAGCGCGCTGAAGACAGCCTTTTCGAATTCGTAAAACTTGTCTTCGAAAAAAGCAACATATGCGCCAAGCGCTATTGGAAGTAACAATAATAAAGTTAAGAAATTGAACTTCTTCATAAGGAAACTCCTTTTTGCAAAATTAAAAAATAAGCCGCGCTTAAAACTATTAAGTGCGGCTTACCTATTTGTTTAATTATTTATCGCTGTTGCATCCGCACTCACAGTCGGGAGGACAATCGCAATCGTCTCCGCAACCACAGCTGCATTCGCATTCGAATTCAAACTCAAGACGGGTGCCGCAGTTGGGGCAAATCATTTCCTCTTCTTCGAGCATAGATTCATCGAGATAAATGATGTCGTTACAGTTGGGGCACTGTACTTCGTAAACATCTTCATCGTCATAATACTCGTCTTCGTCTTCTTCATCTTCGTAGTCTTCATCGTCTGCATAGAATTCGTCTTCGATTAAAGCGAGATCTTCGTCTACAGCGTCGAGCTGTTCGCCGATTTCTGCACAAGCTTCATCGATAGCGTCGATTTCATATACCAAATCTTCGAGAAGATAGATAATAGCGTTTAAAACCATGCCTTCTTTAGTTGTGGTATCGAGTTCGAGACCTTCAGTAAGACCTTTGATGTAAGAAATTCTTTCGGAAATTGTCATGAGTTTTTCTCCTAAAACTAAGATATTATAATATTGCCCTAATGCTTTAAATTATGCGCGTTCCATATATTCGCCGGTACGGGTGTCAATTCTAACCATATCGCCTTCGTTGATAAATAGGGGAACACGGATTTCTGCACCGGTTTCA
>JAFOFE010000022.1 GCA_017387475.1 Clostridia bacterium
AAATGGCGTGGAAGTGGTAACTGACAAAGAATGCCGTTAACATTTTTATCGTTATTAAGCTTTTTAATAAGGTCTAAAAGTTCTTCTTCGGTTGTGTTTTCGGGTAAAGCATATTTATATGAAGCCATACCGAGCTGTTCACAAGCCTTTTCTTTATTTGCAACATAAACCTTGGAAGCAGGGTCTTCGCCTACGATGATTACTGCAAGACCCGGGGTTACGCCCTTTTCTTTAAGTGCTGCAACTTCCATTTTAACCTCTTCTTTAACTGCGGCAGAAATAACCTTACCGTCTATTAACTTTGCCATTATTCTTCCCCCTTTGTTTCTTCTATTTCTTCGTTTTCTACGTTTTCGATTTCGTTTGCTACTTCTTCTGCAATTTCATCTTTAAACATACCAACATATTCGGTTTGCTTTTCTTTAGTTTTAATGTTCTTGTTAATTGCTATCAATGTGGCAATTGCGCCAACGCAAAGAAGAAGTGAAAGCAAGAAAGAAACCTTGGCGTTTCCAAGCATTAAGCTATCGGTACGAAGTGTTTCAATTATGGTTCTGCCAAAGCCGTACCACACACAATACATAAGTGCTGTTTCGCCCGAGAAACGACGCTTTTTACTTAATTTGTGAAGCACTACTGCGCCGATTAAGCACCAAATAGATTCATAAAGGAAGCAGGGGTGTGCAAGTGCATCTATTTCGTAACCTTTTATACGGAAATCGTAAACAACGTTTTCGCTGGTCATTCCCCACCATTTGCTGCCTGTTGGACCACCAAAGGCTTCTTGGTTAAAGAAGTTTCCCCAACGGCCAACGCCTTGACCAATAAGGAAGGCAATCGATGCTAAATCTAAAAGGTCTAAAAGTTTAACCTTGCGAATTTTGCACATAATAACGCCGCCGACAACTGCACCTATAACGCCACCGTAAATAGCAAGCCCCGAAATTCCCGAACCGTTAAAGCCGAAGAACTCGGATATGCTGTTTATTTTTTGGCCGTCGAAAATTACATAGTAGGTGCGAGCGCCAAGTATTGCTACGGGGGTTGCTACAAGCACAACATCGAGCATTCTGTCTATATCTAACGAAAATCTTTTTGCGTTCATATAGCCGTAGGCAATTGCCAGCATAAAGCCAAAAGCAATTATTATGCCATACCAATAAATTGTCCAACCGTTTTCGCCAATGGGTAATGTAAATGCGACAGGGTTAATAACCAAGTCTATTCCAAAAATAGTAACGTTATACATATTGTTTCCTTTCTACTGCTTTGGTGTTATAACCGAAATTACCGAACATTCTTCGGTAAGCTTTGCAAGGCAAGTTAAAATATCTTCTTTGGTTATGCTAGATAGCATATCTATTGAATCGAACAAGGTTCCACCTGAAATTGCACAGTCTTGCATATCGGTAACAATGTTTTCGGTGGAATCGAAGCGTTTTACGGCATCGCCATAAGCTGCTTTTTTTATTGCTTCGAAAAGTCTTGTATCTATTCCGTTTTTAAGCATACTTGCAATTTCTTTATGAATTTCTGCGCAAACGGCTTTTGGGTTTTCGCTTTCGCCTTCTATTATAAATGCCGAATAGCCTTCGCCTTGGAAGTGTTCGGAAGAAAGCTCGTTATCGATAAGGCCTTCTAAAAGAAGCCTTTTATAAAGCTTTGAACAGTCGCCACAAAGAAGGTCAAGTGTTATGCCTGCTACCATTCTGTCTTTTATGCTAACACGGTTAGCTTCGGGTATATCTTTAAAGCCTAAACAGAAAAGTGGTTTTGCCACTTCAAGCGCTTGTTCTACAAAGTGGTTTTTAACCTGTTTGGTTTCGCTAAAGTGTGCCGACTTTACTGTAACCTTTTCGCGTGGTTTCATACCGTCGTTAACCTGCTTTAGCACATCTTCGGTTTTAATATTTCCTGCAATGCAGACAAACATATTAGTTGGGTTATAAAAGGTATTGTAACATTCGTAAAGCAACTTATCATCTATTTGCGCAATAGAATCGACAGTACCTGCGATATCTATTTTCACAGGATGGTTTTCGTACATTTCACGAAGAAGATTGAAGAAAACTCTCCAACCTGGGTTGTCTTCGTACATTTTTATTTCTTGCGCTATAATTCCCTGCTCTTTAGCAACATTTTCGGGTGTAAAGTATGGGGACTGAACGAAATCTAACAAAATGTCAAGATTTTCGGGGAAACTTTTGGTGCAAGAAAAAATATAACAAGTTTTATCGAAGGAAGTGTAGGCATTACAGTATGCGCCTGTTTTGGCAAAACGCTGAAAGGTATCGCCTTCTTCGCTTTCGAAAAGTTTGTGCTCTAAAAAATGGGCTATGCCTGCGGGAACCTCAATATCGGGGCCACCGTTACGGCTGAATTTAGTGTTTATGGAACCGTACTTTGTGCCATAAAGCGCAAACACAGAATCGAACCCCGGTTTTTCCATAATATATACAGAAAGACCGTTTTCTAAAACCGTTTTACTGTACTGGCCAAGAAGGTTGTTTTTAAAAATTTGCGTTTGCATTATTTTTCCTCCTTTGGCAGTAGTCTATAAATTGTGTGAAGTTTAATGCCTTTTGCTGCATTTATAATATCTTCACGAGTAACATCCATTACAATATCGGCAGCTTGGTTTGGCGAAATAGAATCGTCTATTTCACGGCTATACCAAATATCAATGGCTGTAGCACTATCGTAATAACCATAAAGCGAATCGGATATTGCTTTTTTAGATGCCACAATAACGCTGTCTTCGAAATTGCCGTTTTTCATATCTTCAAGTTCTTTTAAAATAGCATCTACTGTTTTTTGGGCGTTTTCTTCTTCTACCCCCGACTGAACGGTAAGGAAGCCCTTTGCCCTGCGAGCAGTTGCCGAACAGTAATAGCAAAGCGATTGCTTTTCACGCACGTTTTCGAAAAGTTTGGAATATGGGCCACCACCGAAAATATCGCTAAACACAGAAAGTGCTGTTGCTTCTTTAAGGTCGCCCTTTACGGCAGATGTAAAGCCTAGTGCGAGTTTGCCTTGTGTAACAGCAAAGCGTTCGGTTATATCGTTTGGGACATCTCTTTCGGGAATGTCTTTAATGCTAAACAGCGAATCACTACTGAAGTTTCGGTTTGCAGAAGAAAAATATTCTTTAGCAAGTGAAAAAACATCGGTCGGCTCTTCGCTGCCAACAACTATAATACGCACAAACGAAGTTAACAGTAGTTCTTGCCAAGCGTTATAAAGTTGTTCGCCTGTAATTTCTTTAACCTCTTGTACACTGCCATAAATAAATTTACCGTATGGGTCGGTGCCAAACATTTCTTCGAAAAGGCGTGTTCTTGCAAAAGATTTTTTGTTGTTTATTTCGCCTTCTATTCTTTCGATGGTTTTACGTTTTTCCCTTTCAATGTCTTGAGCTTTGAAGGAACCATTTGAAACAGCCGGCGCAAAAATTAAACCTGAAACAAGCTCTGCTGCACGGCTTACGGGAGAATCGCCATAAAGAGCCAGGTTGTTGTTTATTACATTTACACCAATTTTCATATGGAACAAATCTCCACATTTAGAAACAGAACAGGAAATATCTGCTCCGTACAAATCTAAAAGGCCAATATTTAGTTCGATATAATCGCTAAACTGCTTGCTACACGAAGTAAGCAAAAATGGCAAAAGTGAATTGGTTGCCATATTTTCTGCATTAAGTGGCAGATAAAAATTATATGTAATTAACGTGGTGTTAAAACGTTTATTTTCGATATATAAACCTTGTACACCATCTACGATATCTATTCTCTTGACCGACACAAAAGAACCTCCCATTTTGTAATTAACAATTATTATAGCATATAATATATAATAATTCCATACATTTAAAAAAAATTTACAAATTGCGCCGTTGTTTTATTGACATATTGTTTTTTTGACTGTATAATATAAACAACGAATTGATAAAGGTGGTTATCATAATGAAGGCAAAGCACGTACTTTGGATTTTCACAGGTCTTGTTGCCGTTGTTACTATGGCGGTTGGTATTGCAGTTCTTGTAGACCGTTTCATCACCCGCAAGGAATGTCCCGACGGATATATCACTTTAGACAGTGATGAACTCGAGGCGCTTGATGAAGAATAATATTCCATAAAAAGCAAAACGCCCCGTTCGAACTGAACGGGGCGTTTATTGTACCCATTTTTTAATGATTTTTTGTTTATTTTTACCTTATTATTATATTTTTTAGGCACGATTAGTATATCAATTGTACATATTGCACAAAATATTAATGTTTTTTCTAATATAATAACACTTGAATTTTTTATACACTTGATGTAATATAATAGCATAGAATTTATAAAGGGGTTTCCTTATGAAAGAATACACTATTAAATACCTTAAAGAACAAATTGAAAAGAAGCTTTCACACAACTTTGGTGTTTCGGCTAAAGTTGCTTCTGATGAGCTTTTTTACAAGGCTTCGGTTCTTGTTCTTCTTGATATTATGCGTGAACGCAGAAGTAATTTCAAAAAGGACGTTGCAGAAAAGGAAGCAAAAACTGTTTACTATTTAAGTATGGAGTTCCTTATGGGTCGTTCCCTTAAGAACAATCTTTACAACCTTGACCTTACCGAAAAAATGGCAAAGGCACTTAAAGGCTTTAATGTTGACCTTAACAACCTTTACGAGCTTGAACCCGATGCAGGTCTTGGTAACGGTGGTCTTGGCCGTCTTGCTGCTTGTTTCCTTGATGGTCTTTCTACCGGTTCTTATCCTGCTATGGGCTACTGCCTTAAGTACGATTTCGGCATTTTCCGTCAAAAACTTGTTGAAGGTTGGCAGACAGAACTTCCTGATAACTGGCTTCCCGGTGGCGAAGTTTGGCTTGAACACAGACCGTCAAGCGAATGCGAAGTTCATTTCGACGGTTGGATAGACGAAAACTGGGATGGCAACTTCCATTATGTAGAACACAAAGATTACAGCGTTGTACGCGCTGTTCCCTATGACCTTATGGTTGCAGGCAAAGACGGCAAAACTGTTAACGTTCTTCGCCTTTGGAGTGCAAAAGCACCCGAATTTAATATGTCTGCATTCAACCGTGGCGACTATGTAGGCGCTATGGAACAACAGGCACAAAGCGAAGCTATCAGTAAGGTTTTATATCCTGAAGATAACCATTTCGAAGGTAAGTCTTTACGTCTTCGCCAACAGTATTTCCTTGTTAGCGCATCTATTCAAGATATTCTTCACAGACACCTTCGTCAATACAACACACTTGAAAATCTTGGCGACAAGGTTGCTATTCACATTAACGATACTCACCCTGCCCTTTCTGTACCCGAACTTATGCGTTTCCTTTTAGACGAATGTGGCTACAATTGGGATAAGGCTTGGAGCATTGTTAACAAGACTATTGCTTACACCAACCATACCGTTATGCAAGAAGCGCTTGAATGTTGGAACGAAGAACTCTTTAAGACAAGACTCCCCCGTATTTACCAAATTGTTAAGGAAATTGATAACCGTTTCCGCCACGATATGTATGAACGCACCGGTGATGCTGCTTTGGTTGAACGCACAGCAGTTATTTCGGGTGGTATGGTTAAAATGGCAAACCTTTCGGTTATTGCTTCCCACCACGTAAACGGTGTTTCACGTCTTCACAGCGAAATTCTTAAGGACAGCTTATTCAACGATTATTACAAAGCAACACCCGAAAAGTTCACAAACGTTACAAACGGTATTGCTCATAGAAGATGGCTTTGCCAATCTAACCCCAAGCTTTCGGGTCTTATTACCGACCTTATTGGCGACGGCTTTATTAAAGACGCTTCTGAACTTGCTAAGCTTCGTGAATTTAAGGATGATAAGGCAGTTCTTAAACAGCTTGAAGATATTAAGCTTGCAAACAAGGAACGTTTTGCTAAATATGTTAAGGCGCAGACAGGTGTTGTTTTAAACCCCAACTCTATCTTCGATATGCAGGTTAAGCGCTTACACGAATACAAGCGTCAGCATCTTAACGTGCTTCACATTATTAGCGACTATTTATTTATTAAGAATAACCCCAACGCTCCCTTTACTCCTAAAACCTATATTTTCGGTGCGAAGGCTGCTCCCGGTTATTTACTTGCAAAGCAGATTATTCAAATGATTTCTTGCCTTTCTAACGTAATTGACAAGGACCCCGACTGCAAAGATAAGCTTAAGGTATTCTTCCTTGAAGATTACAGAGTTACAATGGCAGAACTTATGATTCCTGCTGCCGAAATTAGCGAACAGATTTCACTTGCATCTACCGAAGCCAGTGGTACAGGTAACATGAAGTTTATGATGAACGGTGCTGTTACACTTGGTACCGAAGATGGCGCAAACGTTGAAATTCATGAAGCTGTGGGCGACGATAACATTGTTATTTTCGGTATGCACACACCCGAAGTTATGGCGCTTCGCAAGAAGGGTTATTCTCCTGCTGAATATATTGCTAACAACGCTATGCTTAAAGAATGTCTTGAATTTATTGGCAACGGCATTGACGGTAAGACATTTGAAAACCTTTATCGCACATTCACTAATGTAGACTACTACATGGCATCTGCAGACTTTGCAGACTATTGCGATGCACACGCAAAGGTTAATGCGCTTTATGCTGACCGTGATAAGTGGAACAAGATGTCGCTTGAAAATATTGCTGCTTCAGGCATATTTGCTGCAGACCGTTCTATTGACGATTATGCTAGAGATATTTGGGGCCTTACCTCGTTAAAATAATTTGGAGAGTTTACTGTGTACTATCCGTATAATTCACGCGACACATTATATAAATCTAAATTTGGAGCTGTGGCTTCAGGCGAAAGCTTGAAGCTACGGCTTTTGCTGCATCTTGACGCAAAGGTTGATAAGGCTTTTCTTGTAATTCGCAAGGATGGCGAAGAAGTTACTTGGCATCAGCTTACACCTGCCGATTTAATAGACGATTACAGGGCTTATGAAACAGACATTAGCCTTGAAAACGGTCTTTATTTTTACAAGTTCTTCTACAACAGTTTTTATGGCGACTTTTCGGTTACCAAAAACGAAGACGGTCTTGGCACAGTTTCAGACCAAGGAGATTGGTGGCAGCTTACTTGTTATGACAAGGACTACACCACACCTGATTGGTTAAAGGGTGGCGTTATTTACCAAATTTTCCCCGATAGATTTAATAATTCGGGGAAAGCAAAAGTTGGTGTACCTAATGACCGATTTATTTGCGAAAACCCTGAAAAAGAGCCTGAATACCGTCAGGGCAACGGCCCTTGTAGCCTTGGAAACGATTATTATGGTGGCGATATTAAGGGAATTACCCAAAAGCTCGACTATCTTGCATCTTTAGGGGTTACCTGCATTTACTTGAACCCTATTTTCGAAGCACACTCTAACCACCGATACAACACTGCCGATTATATGAAAATAGACCCTTTACTTGGCACAGACAAAGACCTTGAAGAGCTTTGTCGCAAGGCGCAAAAACAGGGCATTAGCATAATTTTAGACGGTGTTTTCTCCCACACAGGCGATGACAGCATTTACTTTAACAAATACGGCAGATACGGTTCGGGTGGTGCGTATAAAGACCAAAATTCGCCCTACTTTAGTTGGTTTAAATTTAAAAACTGGCCGAATGATTATCATTCCTGGTGGGGTGTTTCCACCCTTCCCGAAACTATTGAAGAAGACCCTTCTTTTGAAGAATTTGTTACGGGCGAAAACGGCGTTATAAGACATTGGATGCGCAAAGGTGTTAGAGGTTGGCGTCTTGATGTTGCAGACGAGCTTCCCGACAGTATTTTAGATAAAATACGCCTTGCAATTAAGGCCGAAAAACAAGACGGCTTTTTACTTGGTGAAGTGTGGGAAGATGCAACCAACAAAATTAGTTACGGGTACCGTCGCAAATATTTAAGGGGCGACCAACTTGATTCGGTTATGAATTATCCCTTTGCCGATGCCATTATTAAATATGTTACCGGTGGCGACTCAAAAGATTTAATTGAAACGGTATGCACCATTCTGGAAAACTACCCGAAGGAAGCTGTCGATGTGCTTATGAACCATCTTGGCACACACGACACTCCCCGACTTCTTACCCGTCTTGGCACAAAACATTACCCCAACAGCCGTGCCGAACAATCCGGCTTTAAGTTAAACGAAGAAGAATACTGTCTTGCTAAAAGAAAACAAAAATTAGCAGCAGCTATTCAGTACACGCTTCCCGGTGTGCCTTCCCTTTATTACGGCGACGAAGCCGGTATGCAGGGCTTTGGCGACCCGTTCTGCAGAGGTTATTACCCTTGGGGTAAGGAAGATACCGAGCTTAAAGACTTCTATGCTTGGCTTGGTAAACTGCGTGCCGAAAACAAGGTTTTTTGTGGTGGCGAATTCCTACCCATATTAGCAGGACTAGGCTCCATGGCATATTCAAGAAAGGATAACGACGGAGAACTTTTAATTGCTGTTAACCGTTGGTGTGAATCCGATACCATTATAGTTCCTGAAAGATTTGCAAATGGTAAGGTACTTTACGGAAACAAGCTCGACGGTACAAACCTAACCCTTGATGCATACGATTTTGCAATTATTAAGATATAAAAAAAGCACCCTTCCGGGTGCTTTTTTTATACAATTGCAACTGTATTCTTGTTTATCCTATTAAGTTTTCTTTGACATGCCTGACCAACAAAACCTAGAATAATTATAGGTAAACCTGACAAAATAAAAATGGGACAAAGCAATGTTCCTATAAGATATAAAATAGCCGCCGACAATGCAAAACCTGCACCTTTACAAATATATCCTATCCAGCCAAAAATAGTTGCTAGCACAAACAAAAAGGTATGTAAGCCAACAAATACAGAAAGTACATTTATTAAAGTCATAAATATTTGCAATTCTTCTAAAGACCCTAACAATTCATTTAAAAAACCATTTGCATAATTTGACCAAACAAAATATTGCGCACCACCTTTTGCCAAAAACGCAATATTTGAACACAACATTATACCAGTCCAAACAGTTGCAAATATATTTGAAACCAACAATGTTTTACTTCTCATATTACAAATCTCCTGCTGCGTCTGCTATTTTTGCTGCAATACGTGCTAATTCTGTCGAAAATTCAGTTGCATCCTTAACATCAACTATGCTACTGCTTATATCGTCAGCTCTTGTTGTCCAATCGGACAGTTCCGTTATTAAAGATGTGTATTCCGTGAGTATAGATAAGTCGGTTGGGTTTGCTTTATACTTTTTAACAACAGCAATATATTTATCTGCCCACTCTTCATATTCTTTCAAAAACTCGCGCCAACTATCGTCGGTAGAACTTTCATCAGATAATTCTTCTGTGCTACCTGTCTCCACAGTATCGTCGTCATCTTCTATCAGTATAGACGAAACACCATCTGTTTCAGCCGGTTCACTTACCTCTACCACACAGGCACTCAAAACAAACGCAAGCATCAGTGCCAATAACAATGCAACAATTTTTTTCATTTTTTTACACTCTCCTTCTATACTCTACCAATAGAGTATAGTTGTATTATACTCGTTTTATGGAGCATTGTCAAGTTAAGGAGCAGAATTTATCATAAGAATGAGGTGTATGTATGATTTCTTATGAGCCTTTTTATGAAACTTTAAAACAAAAGAATATTTCCACATACAAATTAATAAATCAATATGGAATAAGTCGAAGTCTTTTAGACCGTCTTAAGCATAATAAACCTATTAGCACCGTTACCCTGAATGACCTTTGTTCTATTTTGCATTGTAGCGTTCAAGATGTATTAAAATTTACCGAAGATAAATAAAAGAACTTACCGACCTTATAATAAAATAAAAAGTCTCGATGAAATTCATCGAGACTTTTTGTTTTAGAACTGAAGGTGTGAGAGTTGTTCGAAGGTGTCTAGGGTAAAGGTTACAATTCCTTTTTGTGTTACCAAATAGAAGTAGTTATCTATCCACACAAAGCGTGCGCCGTGGAAGAAGTTATCTTTTTCCAGTGGGCAAACAGCCTTTTTAAAGAAGCCGTTTCCTTCGCTGTAGCCGTAGACAAAAAGGCTTGTTTCGGCATACATATCGGTTGCAAGGAATGCAATAATGTTTTTATTAGCATCTACCATAATAGCCTTATGGTCTTCGCTGGCTTCCGACCATTCGGCAGGAACAGAAGAAAGGTGTAGTTCCGAAACATCTGACGGGTCGCTTACATCGAACATAGATATTTTAAGGCCTGTTACAATGCCCTGTTCGGTTGCCGATTTACCGAAACCGAAAAGTCTGCCTTCGCCGTAGGGGTGCAAGTATTCAGAAAAGCCGGGTATTTTAAGTTCACTTAAAATTTTAGGTTTGCTTGGAACCGAAAGGTCCACGGTAAACAGTGGGTCTACTTGCTTAAAGGTTACGAAGTAGCCAACGGCACCATCGAAACGAACCGAATAAACCCTTTCATCTTTTGCAAGGTCTTCTATTTTACCTATTTTAGCCAGGTTACCGTCTAGCACATAGAGTGCATTTTTTGTAGTGGAATCTGTAATATAGCTATATATTTCATCGCCCTTTTTTGTGGCTTCGTTTAAATTGATAGTGGTAACTATACGAAGGTTTCCTTCATATTCGTCCATTGAAAACTGATTTAAAGGAAAGCCTTTTACATTGCCTGTTGCCACGGTTTCTATTTTTTCGCCAAGTTTCACCTTTACAATGGTGGTTTCGGTTTGATAGTAAACCTTGTTATCTGTTTCTTCGGTGATTTGTTTGGAAAAGGTATAATAAAGGTTTTGTTGGCTGCAATAAATGTTTTGTGCGCCACCTAAAACTGCAGCAGAGCTATTAACTTCGCCGTTATTTATATTAACCGAAGAAACTACTAAATAGTCGGGGCTTTTGAAGCCTTCGATTACCGAAATATCGTCGCATGCAACCGTGCAGCCTGCAACCGTTGGCACGAAGGTTTCGGGTCTTGTTTTTACTATTTCTTGATTTATGCCGTAGTTTGAAAGAAGATAAACGGTGTCTTCTATCATACGGGCGCCTGCATACCAACCGTCCTGTTTTTTGTTGGCGATTTCGGTTATATCTTGTTTGTCTGAAATATCGAAAACAATGAACTTTATATAATTTTCATTAACATTAAAGCAGCTTACAATAACGGCTAGTCGGTTACCGTTTACAAAAAGACCTTTAACTGTATTTTCGCCTTCGGAAAGGGTGTGTTTTGTGGCTATTTTGGGGTTACCGTTATTAGAATCGGTTATTATTATTTGACCGTTTTTAACCGAATAAATATACTTACCGTCGTTTTTAACTATATCGGCTTCGTCTACGCCCACAACCTGATTATTGGTGGTAGATGAGCCACCACTGTTTGTACCAGATTCATTAACTGTGCCTGTTGTTTCGCCTACATCTGTAGCATAATCGATAGATATGCCTGCATCGTCGCGCGTACCGTTAGCACCTTCGGTTAAGTAGCTGAATTTGTTATCGGTCATACACTTATTTATGGCATTAAAAACATCATTATAGGTAATGCTTTGATTAAGCTTTACTTCGGCAGTCTGTATAGTGGGGGCAGTTTTTTTAGCAATGAAGGTAACGCCTAAAGCTAACACAAGGCTTAACGCCGTAGCAATAACGGCATTATAATTAAAACGCCTTGCAGGCTTATTTGTTTCTTCCAAAAGTTTAGATTTTATATATCTTTTGGTTGCGTCGCTTGGAATTATGTTTTCATTGTCTTTTTTATATTTTTCGCTAAACATAAATTTCATCTCCTTTAAGGACTTCTGCCAGCCGTGCTCTTGCTCGTTTAAGGCGAGTTTTAACGGTGGCTTCATTTGTACCTGTAATTTCGGCTATTTCTTTTACCGAATAGCCTTCGTAATAATGAAGATGTACGGCCGTACGATATTTAAGGGGAAGCTTTGCCACCTGTAAATAAACTTCGCTTACTTCGTGTTCGGGCGCAGTTATACCGTCGTGCAGAGGTTCGGTAAACCTGAAGAAACCCGATGTAAGCAGATTTTTAGATGAATTAACGGTAACCTTTAAAAGCCACGCTTTAATATGTTCTTCTTCGGCAAATTCTACGTCTGCTTTACAAAGCTTTAAAAAGACTGTTTGTAAAATATCTTCGGCATCGTACTTATTGCCTACCCTGGCATACGCCAAACGATAAACTGTATTGCAGTATTTATCGAACACTTCTTCTAAAGACATTCCGTTGGGAAAATTTTTCGGCATTGCTTCACCTTCTTTCACTAATAACACAAATGAAAGACCCTAAAGGTTTCAAAAAATTTCTTCTTTTGGTATTTTTTTGCTGAGCGCATAATTTCTGTATGCTTTATCGCCTGTTATTTCTTTTATAACTTCTACAAATGGGGGTAAAGAGAACTCCTCATCTTCGGTTTCAAGCTCGACTTCAAGAAAGGCTTGATTCTGCCAAAACGGGAAAATATCTATTTCAATTTTTTTGTTTTTATAGGGATAAACGTAGCGAGTTTTATTAAGTGTAATGCTATCTTTAAATTTTAAGGTTAGCATCTTGTTATACTCCGCTTCGGTTATTTCTTCTTCTTTTTCTATGCGAACAAGGTCGGTAACGTGTTTTTTAACAGTTTTAACGTATGTTATTTTACCGTTTTCTTGTGTTTTTCTGGCTCTGGCGCCAAGTGTTGTATAGGTTTGGGATATGTTTAGAACACGAATATTTGGGAGCGATAAAAGCGTTTCTTCGCTTGGCTTTTTTATTAAAAATTTATGTTCAATTTCGAAGTTTGGCATACAGTTTCCCCCTTTTAGTATATTTTAACAAAAAGACAACGGCAAGTCAATTGCCGTTGTCTTTTGCTTCGTATAAAGTAACTGCGTCGGCTATGGCTGCAAAAATGTCGCCACAGCCACCCTGCGCATTTTCGGAAAGCACTGTTACTGCATATTTTGGTTTTTCAAGTGGGAAGAAACCACAAAACCAAGAATTAGTTACCTTTTTACCATTTTTTATTACGCCTGTTTGCGCTGTTCCTGTTTTACCTGCTGCCGTGGTAAGTGTAGGTTTTGCATTTTTACCCGTGCCGTCTTCTTCTAAAACTGCAGTTAAATATTCCTTTAAAGCAGATGCCGTGGTTTTTGAAAAAAGTTTTGTGCGCGCAGGCAAGACATTTTCTTCTTTTAAGACACCGTCTTCGACTATGCCCTCTATTAACGACGGCATTCTGTAATATCCGTCGGCAGCTATTGCCATATATAAATTTGTAATAGCCAGTGGCGAAGTGAGAAGCTCGCCCTGACCTATTGAAAGGTTGGCAAGCTCCCTTTTGGTTGGCGTTCGGTTTTGCACGCTACCAAAGCTACCCTTTGCAGTATAAAGATTTTCACTTAAAATTACCCTGCTGTTTATTCCGGCTTTTTGCGCCATATTTAAAATCTCGGACGGTTCCATTAACTGAACAAAGTTATAAAAGAAGGAGTTGCAAGAATATTTTATAGCATCTTTCAAATTCATAACTCCATGTCCACCTAGATTATGGCAGGTAAAATTTAGTCCGTCTATATTTGTGTACCCCTTACAGTCTTGGCTGAATTCCAAATTATTTTCTAACCCGACTGCTGCAATTAAAGGTTTGAATACCGAACCGATATTGTAGTTACAAAGTGTTCGGTTCAAAAGTGGTTCTTGTTCATTTTCAAGGGCAGCAGCTAAATCGGATAATTTATAGTCGGGTCTGCTTACAAGCGCTTTTATTTTGCCTGTTAATATTTCACACACAACCACAGCGCCACTGTTTATTTTCATTGCTTCTTGTTCGGCAATTCTTTGAATTTCTTTATCTAGTGTTATTTTAACTCCACTTTTTACAATATCACTATTATACGTAACTTGGGGTTTATAGCCTGAAATTACGCTACCCTGCCCGTTTATGCTAAATGAAATTTTGTTTTGGTCGGCGCAAAAAAGAATTTCATTGAAAGATGATTCAAGTCCACAAAGGCCTTTGCCCGATATATCGGTATAACCTACTATATGCTTGGCAAGCAGGCTGTCGTCGGCGTGAGAATACGCCTTAACACAGTATATACCATCGGCAGAAATTTCCCTTGAAATTTTTCTTACTGCAAAACCGTTACTGTTTAGTTCTGAAATAATTTTTTCGATTTCGCTGCCCGAAAAATGTTTGTAAAGCGCCGATATTGCAGTTGGCTTATTGAAGATAACAATATTATAAACTTCTTTTGCATTAGTAATGGGGTTCATATTACAGTCGAAAATGGTGCCACGACTATATTCTAAATTTATTACACGGCTGCTTATTTGCTCTGCCGTTTGCTTATAGTCTTCTTTGTTCATAACCGAAAAGACCCTAAATGCACAAATAAACAATAATATTACAACTAAGAAATAGCATACTGCTACCCTTTTATATGATATTTGCATAAAATAACCTCCCGTATCTATTTTAGACACGAGAGGTTTTAATTAATCACACTTCATTCGAAGCATTGCACCTTTTTTAACAGGTCTGTCGAACGGTATTTTAATTGTCATCATGGGATGTGGGGCAGATTCTATTGCATTTCCTTCACCATCATAAAGTTCGGTAGCCTTTACTATGAAGGGGGCAGACATTGGTTCTAGACAGTCGAGCTCTTGACCACGCCAAAATTTATTTTTAAGGGTGGCAATAATCATACCGTCTTGATACGAATCTACTATTGCGGCAACTGCATAATCTCTTACATAACCTGCGTGGGAATATGTCTGAGCATTTTCGGGTCTGCCGTAATAGAAGCCTGTTGAATAATTGCGGTG
>JAFOFE010000023.1 GCA_017387475.1 Clostridia bacterium
ACAGAAGTTTTCATTAAAAACGTAGGCGATACTACCGACGTTGTGCAAAAAGAAATGTACACCTTCACCGATAAGGGCGACCGTTCAATAACCCTTCGTCCCGAATTTACGGCAGGTGTTATGCGCAGCATTGTAGAACACTCTTTAACTGCAGGCGCATTACCTATTAAGGTGTGCTATCTTGGTGGTTGCTACCGTTACGAAAAGCCACAAGCAGGCCGTCTTCGTGAATTCCATCAGTTCGGTGTTGAATGTATAGGCGCAGCTTCACCTGTAGCCGATGCAGAAGTTATTGCAATGGCAAATCAACTTTTAAGCGATATTGGTATTAAGAAGATATCACTTGAAATCAACTCTATTGGTTGTCCTCATTGCAGAGCCGAATATCATAAAGCATTAAAGGCTTATTTCGAAGGCAAAAAAGAAGAACTCTGTGGCACCTGTAATGAACGCCTTGAACGCAACCCAATGCGTATTTTAGACTGCAAATCTCCCGTTTGCTCGGCAATCGGTAAGGAAGCACCCGTTGTAATAGACTTCCTTTGTGAAGAATGCAAGGCTCATTTCGAAGCAGTAAAGTCTTACCTTAACGCTATGAATGTAGAATATACCGTTAACCCAAGAATTGTTCGTGGGCTTGACTATTATAATCGTACCGTGTTCGAATTCGTATCAGGCGATATTGGCGCACAGTCTACCGTTTGTGGTGGTGGTCGTTACGACGGACTTCTTGAAAATATGGGTGGTCAAGACCAACCCGGTCTTGGTTTTGCAATGGGCGTTGAAAGGCTTTTAATGGTGCTTGAAAGCCAAAACGTAGAAATTCCAAGTGGAAAACCTTGCGATATTTATATTGCACCCATGGGCGAAGCTGCAATGCTTAAAGCAGCAGTTCTTTGTAGCGAACTTCGTGCAGAAGGCTTCGAAGCTTTAACCGATATTATTGTCAGAGGCCTTAAAGCTCAAATGCGCTATGCCAATAAAATCGGCGCAAGATTTACATTAGTTCTTGGCGACAGCGAAATTGAAAGTGGCAAGGCAAGACTTAAATGTATGGAAAACGGCGAAGAAACCGAAGTAGATATAAACGCTTTACCCGATGCGCTTTATAACGCAACCTTCGCAGCCCTTGCAGACAGTTTAAATATTTAGAATAAACGGCACGCTAAAAGCGTGCCGTTTTTATATTGAAAAAATTTTTCACTTATGATAATATATAAGTGTCCGACAAACTGAATAAGGCAAGTACAGGATAACATTTCCTTTAGGGGAAGTGTATATCTTTGTTTTTGCTATGCAAAATACTTTATGAATTTGGTAAAAACACAAATTCCACAAAGGTATTTTGTATGGCTTTTTCCTGCATTTGCCTCACGGTTTGTCGGACAACAACCGTGGGATTTGTGCTTTTCGGTGCGATAACTTCGGTTGTCGCACTTTTTTATTTTGTAGGTGAAAATATGGCTAATGCAAAGTTGTCCGAGGCAAAAAACGCTAAGAATGATGAGTTTTACACTCAGTATGAAGATATACAGCGTGAGGTCAATGCTTATTTGGAATATAATCCCGATGTTTTCAGAGGAAAAACCGTGCTTCTTCCTTGCGATGACCCCGAATGGTCTAACTTTACAAAGTTTTTCGCGCAGAATTTTGAAAACTTTGGCTTGAAGAAACTAATCAGCACAAGCTATGCCCATGAAAGCAAAAATTACAAAGGCTGTTATCAGCTAACGATGTTTGAGGAAGATGCGCCGCAATTTGACGAAAGCAAAACCGCTTCACATGGCAAGATTTTCACATTAACAAGAGATACCAACAATTCAGGCAATATAGATATTGACGACCTCGAATGGCAGTATTTAGAAGGCGACGGCGACTTCAGAAGCGACGAGGTTAAGGCTCTGCGTGACGAGGCTGATGTTATAATTACAAATCCGCCTTTTTCTTTATTTCGTGAATTTTTAGCTTGGATAATTGAAGCTAAAAAAGAATTTATAGTTATTGGTAATATGAACGCCATTACATATAAAGAGATTTTTTCCTTAATTATGAAAAATAAGGTTTGGCTTGGCAATGGCTTCAATGCAGGAAATGCTTATTTTAGACCGATTTCCGCAAATGTTTCTGAATATGCAAGTGGCGTATATGACGAAAAAACAGGTCTTGTGAAATTCCGTAATTGTTGTTGGTTTACCAATATTGATCACGGCAGACGACACCAGCCGTTGCAACTAATGAATATGGCTGATAATCTTAAATTCAGCAAACACAAAGAGGTCAAAGAGCATGGTTATCAAAAATACGATAATTATGATGCTATCGAAATACCTTTTACTGATGCGATACCTTGCGACTTTGAAGGCGTTATGGGTGTGCCTATTTCATATTTAACAAAATACTGTCCTGAACAATTTGAAATTATTTCGCTTGCTGCATCTCATGGCAAAGAACCGAGAGGAATTGAAAATGAAGCAGGGTATATCAACGGGAAATGGGTTTATGCGCGAATTTTAATCAAAAAGAGGGTTCATAAATGATTACCACACTAAAAACAGATATTACGGTTGCCGATATTTGCAAAGGTTTTGTATATAATGAGTATGAGGGCAAAGGGCTTTTTGGACTTTCAGGCAAATTGACGATACAGCCCGAATATCAGCGAAATTATATTTATGCCGACGGCAAACGTGACGTTGCAGTCATTGACTCAATCCTGAAAGGCTACCCTTTAGGACTGATCTATTTCACAAAAATCGCAGAGGATAAATATGAGGTGCTTGACGGTCAGCAGAGAATAACAAGCTTTGGACGTTACGTTACAGGAAAGTTTGCAATTAAGGACAGAAACGGCATACCACGATATTTTTCAGGTCTTGCCACCGACCTTCAGGACAAGATTATGCAAACAAAACTTACAATCTATATCTGCGAGGGAACGGAAAGCGAAATTAAGGAATGGTTTAAGACCATAAATATCGCAGGTGTGCCTCTTAACGAGCAAGAGCTGTCAAACGCAATACACTCAGGCCCGTTTGTAACAAAGGCAAAAGAGGAATTTTCAAACAGCCAAAACGCCAACATTCAAAAGTGGAGTGCCTATATTTCGGGCAACGTTATCCGTCAGGACTATTTAAGGACTGCACTTGAATGGGTGAGCAAGGGCAACATTGACGACTATATGAGCCGACACCGTTATGACGATAACATAACCGAGCTGAAAGCATATTTTACAAGCGTTATTGATTGGGTATCAAGCGTATTTATAGACATTGAAAGCGAAATGAAAGGGTTGCCTTGGGGTGAGTTTTATGAGCGTTACCACCATAACGCCTATGCACCTGATGAGGTTTCGGTTAAACTGCGCGAATTGTATGCCGACTTTTATGTTAAGGACAAAAAGGGCGTTTATGAGTATGTTCTTGGTGGTTGCACAGATAACAAACTCTTAAATATTCGCGTTTTTGACGAGCCGACCAAAAAGACGGTTTACACAAGGCAAACCAACAAGGCAAAGGACAAAAACGTTTCAAATTGCCCTCTGTGCGCTATGGGTAACGATAACAACAAAAATCGCATTTGGAAAATAACCGAAATGGATGCCGACCACGTAACTGCGTGGAGCATGGGTGGTGCCACCGACATAAACAACTGTCAAATGCTATGCAAAACGCACAACCGAGCAAAAGGTAATAAATAAAAGAAGGCTAGTTGACTAAAATGGTCAGCTAGCTTTTTCTTTTTATTCAACCGTACAACCCGTATAATAATGTTCTAAAATTTCTTTATAATTTTTACCCTGCATAGCCAAATAATGCGCGCCGTATTGGCTCATACCAACGCTGTGTCCGTAACCCTTAACGTCAAAGGTATAAACTCCGTCGGCAAAACTAACTTCAAAATTCGAAGACCGTAGGGAAAGCGCCTTTCTAATGTCCTGACCACTAACGCTAACTCCCGAAATATTAGCGCTTTTAACCCCACCTGCATTAGTCCTTACAATATCGGTTATTTGGTTTTCGGTAGTGTTTGTAATGCTAACAAAAGGGGACATAGCATTTTTAAGTTCTTCTGCCGTAAAGGTGTTTTTACTTAAATAATTCTTTTCAAGCTTATCAAAGCTAGAATCAACCGACACTAAATAGGGGTATTCGTTGCCCCATACATCTACGGCGTTTTCGGTAACTCCAAAGGATATTGCGTGGTAAACGGTGTAGGCAGGCTTGCCGGAATATAAAACCCGTTTTCCAAACACTTCATCTATTGCCGAACGTATTTTGTTTTCAAATTCGTCTGCGCCATCGCCCCATTTTTCTCTGGCCTTTTCTACCGTTATAAATGATTGGTCGGTAGTGAAATCGTCGCTTATATCATAATCGCTGCCCGAGTTTGAATCTTTTTTTAAAATATAATATGTATAAGCTACCACAGCCTGTGCCTTTAGCGCTTCTTTTTCGTAAAGGGCAGGCATTTCGGCCGCAACTACACCAAACAAATAATCTTTTAAAGAAATATTTATAACTTCATTACTGTCAGTTAACTTAACTTTCACCGTTTCATCTGTGTCGACTGCCTGTACGTTTTCGGTCGGTAGTGCCGATACAGGCAGACGGTCTATATTGTTTTTTGCGCAAAGGGGCAGGGTAAGCATAAGTAAAGCCGTTATTAGCATAGTTATTATGTAAACCGTTTTCATTCTATCATTCCTTTTTGTGTTGACATTATTGACGCTTGAATATAAAATATATACTAGCGTCTGTATATTATATGTTACATACATTTATTTAATACTTAATCGGGAGGCAAAGCCTTGTTTAACAAAATAAATCTTTCTGTTTTTGGTATTGTTGTTGCCGTAGGCATAATACTTCGTTCATTTATGTTAAGCTTCACGGTAGAAACAACAAGTGGCTTCATTAAAAGCGAATATATGCCGTGGGCAGTTTTCATTATTGCACTTTTAACCATATCGGCAGCATTTGTTTTCTTTATAGCCTTTTTCGGCAAACAAAAAAACACCTTACCATTTAAAACAACCACCCTTATATACAGCATAGCCGAAATTATTATGGCTGTTGCAATGCTAAACGAAGCCTTCTTTTCAAGCTTACTTAAATATGCCCAACCAACACAAATAATTCTTCATAAATTAGCAGCAGTTCTATCGGCAGCAGGCCTTTTGTATATTGCCGGCTCTAAACTTTTTGGCAAAGAATACTCAAAGCACGCAACAATTCTTCCCATTACCTTCTTTATTACAAGAATAATTGTTGTATTTTCAGAATTTGCAGCACTTGCCACCGTGTCCGATACAGTTATAGAAACTATTTGTATGTGCTTGGCACTTGTAACATTTTTAAACTTTGCAAAAATTAGTTGTGGCATAAATCTTAAAAACGTAACCCTTTGCAAATCGGTTGCAATGCTTTGCTGCTTCGCTTGTGCAGTAGGCTCTATTCCAAGAATTATTTGTCTGCTAATGAACACAACCTCTTTCGAATATTTTTCAAATATTCCCATATTCACAACCTTTGCAGCTGCAATCTTTTCTTTCTCGGTTGCCTTTAAATGCGAAGAATAGTTTGAAGACCTTACTCTTTTTGAGTAAGGTCTTTTTTTAATTTAATTCGGTATCAACCAAAAAGTTATATTGTTCGCCAATTTCTGCCCAGGTAAGTGCGCCCACAAAACCGGTAACATCCAAACCGAAAAGTCGCTGAAACTCTTCAACTGCTGCTCTTGTTTGTTCACCAAAATATCCCGTAACAGGTATTTTGGGTATAGCGTTATAATAGTCGGCAATAAAACTTAAATAGCTTTGCAGGGTTTCAACATCTCGGCTTCTTTGGCCAAAACTTAAAACATACCCGGGGTAAAGCTTTGCCCGTTGTCCGTAAAATCTTTCGGGAATAGCGCCAATAGTTTCGGTATAAACTTCCTTTAACTTATTCCAAGTTGTACGGTCAACCTCGCCCGTAACTTGTAAAGAATAAAACTCTTGAAAAGCCCTAACAGCATTAGCAGTCTGTTCGTCATATACTGCATTTATTGGGAATAAATTAAAATTCCCACCAAAGTAAGCAATAATATTAAGATAATACTGCACAAGCGCAGTAGCCGTACCCGTAGAACCAATTGTCAGAGTGCTTTCAAAAGGTACCATAGCTTCTTCAAGTGAAACACCTTCGCTTACAAGCTCTGCAAGACTTTTTACGCCCGTGTAATATCTTTTAATTCTGTACCAAGTTGCTTTATCAATAACACCCGTTACGGGTAAATTAAAAATTTCTTGAAAGCTTTTTACAGCAGCTTCGGTGGTTACGCCAAAAATTCCGTCAGGGTCTGTAATTTTGGGAATAGCAGGGTAGTTTTGACCTATTCTGTTCAGTTCCTCCTGAATAATTTCCACATCGTTTCCTGCATCCCCAATTTTAAGCTCTGCACCGGGGTAAGATTCTTCTATGTTCACAACAGGGGCATTATTAATAATGTTTATGTCATCACCATAATACCTTTG
>JAFOFE010000024.1 GCA_017387475.1 Clostridia bacterium
ATAGTGCATATCTGTAATATACATATAATTCACAGCTTTCTCGGGCTGTTCATCTAAGGTTCCCTTAATTACTTCCATTCTGTCGCCATAATAAGTGTCATTTGCCGCAAGCTCAAGTCTGGAGCCGTAACGAACAAAATCATAAACTTCGGCAGGAATTATAATTTTAGATGTATCCGGGAACTCGTTAAAGCTGAAATATGCGCCGCGAGTAACCATTCCTGCCTTATTAATAACATAGATAATGTTTAGGGGAACAAAAAAGCTGTCATAGCATTTAACATCGTAATTTTCTTCAAATACTGTTCCTGCCGGTAAGTAAATAAAGTAATCGTTAAGTTTTGTATTGTATGCAGGTACAAATGCTCCATCGGCAAGGTTAGGCATCTTATCGCTATTTGTGAAAACATCTCCGCCAAGCATATTTTCTTTTGCGATTACCTTGGCATCACCATATTTGCTTCTTTCGGTCTCATAGCAGTTAGTTCTTGTAAAAGCGGAGCTTTCACTTGCTATAGGTCCGTTTGCATTATAGCAATTAGAAATGTTAGCACTAGAATCCCACATATTACCAATCAGTCCGTATGTATAGCCTGTGCCGCCGTTTTTCTCTGTTGCATCGAGGGTTGCGAGAGAATAAGAATTGGTTATCACGGTATTTGAACAACGCGAACCGCCACGGAATGCGCCGATATCATGTCCTACTATTTTTACGGTTGAGCCGACATAACATCTATCGATGTTTACATTTGCATAAGGCTCTCCCGTGTCAGAAACACCCGTGGAACCTGCAAAGCCAACAAATGCAGATGCAGAGTGTCTGTATGCAATATAAGCATAATCTATTCCAAGATTCTTAATCGATACAGTATCTCCCCTGTTTACTCTGGGTATGAGTGCCGAAGCATAATAGCTCCAGGAAGCATAACCGTACACATCATCATCGCGGTAATAAAGTCCGTAAACAGTATGACCATCTCCATCAATAGTTCCGGCAAAAGCGGTATTGTCAAACCACTTGTTAAGGCTTTGATTATAACGATGACCGGTGTACCAATTTACATCTCGCACTTTATTAAGATAAATATCAGCAGTTAATTTGTAATGCTTGTCATTTCCGCCTCCGCTGGAAATGGCATACGCAAGATCATTACCGTTTTTAATCAGATAAGGTGAATCCTCAGTTCCCTCTCCCTCTAACGATTCAGATACTGTTCCATCCCAAATTACAATTTCTTCCTCTGCTGCTGCAGTATCAGCCTTACCGATAAATGCAGTAAGGATAGGATAGCTGTCGGTAGCTGTAAATACACCATTTGTATTTAAGTTAGGCATTTTAGAAGAATTTGTAAATACGTCAAGGCCCTTCATATATTCGGGAGAACGATGGGTTGCATAGTAAACAACTTCACCAGCATACTGGTGTATATAGTTGTAGCCTGTGGCATAGTTATTTGAACATTCACTTTCGATCCAAGAAGCATAACCTTCAGAAATTATACCATCCGTGTCGTTGCCGCTATAACCGTTAAAGCTGTTTGTTATTGAGAAAGCAGACTCCCAGCGACCGCCATAGAAACCATACTGTCTGTTTGCACCTATACAAATAATTTCAGCAAATGTATAACAGTTAGAAATATTTAAAGCCGAATATTTGTCAGAGCCACGAAAAACACCAACAGTATTTGCTATAAGGGTTACGTTAGCGCCTGCATAGCACTGGTCTATATTAACTGTTGCAACAGTATCGGACGTTGTATTCCAGGTAACTCCTGCCGTACCAACAAAAGCAGAAGCGCCATAACCATCCTTTACCGAAACATAGGCATAATCAACGCCAAGTCTTACGATATTTGCTGTTTGACCTACATTTACACGGGGAATAAGACCCGCACCGTCAAGACCCCAGTTAGCATTCTCATCGGGCGCACCGTTGTTAAAATACATACCGTAAACGGTATATCCGTCACCGTCTATTGTGCCGTAGAAACCCTTATCGCTGTTTTTGTTATCATCATACCAAGAATTGATAACATATTCTCCTATAGCCTCACCTGTTTCCCAGTTAATAAGGTCTAAATCATTAAGATAAATATTGTTTGTAAGCTTATAGTAAGCTCCGTTACCGCCACCGAGTATTGCGCAAGCTAAATCTGCGCCGTTGCTTATAAGATAGGGAGAAGCTTCAGTTCCCTCGCCTTCAAGACTTTCGGCAACCGAGCCGTTCCAAACATTTTTAGAAAAAACATCAAGCGTAGGATATGTATTGAGGCTGATGTTTGGCATTTGAACCGTTTCGCTAGGAGTTAAATCTGTAACAAGTATATCATCAAAATATACATTAGCGCCGTTTTCTGCGTATGCAAGAATGCATATAGCATAAGAATCGTCGGTGCCTTTTGGTGCTGTCATAGTAAGGTTTGCCGTTTGCCATTCATCAGAAGCGTTTGCATTAAATGTATTAATAAAAACAGCCGAGCCACAAACATCGGTAGCTTTCGCAACTCCGACAGAAATATCAATATTAGCATCGGTTTTGTACGCAAATGAAACCTTATATTCTGTATCGCGACTGATTATAATTGCGTCATTGTTTCTTATTTCAAAGGCGGTTATTCCCTTATTGCTAAGCTCTAACTTTATTGCTTTGCTTCCAAGATAGACCGGAGAATTAACAATTGAAGCTATGTTTGAATCATAAGAATACTTATTTCTGCAGGTATAGTCTTCAAAACCGCAATACTGCTCGGCGGTGGTAATTCTATCCCACTTAAAGTAAATCATTTGATTCGCATAACTGTCAAGAACCGTATCGGTAGGAAGCTGTGCGGTGAAATCAGCATCGGCAAAAACTCCGCCAAACTTATAACCGTCAACCTTAGGTACGGTAATACCCGAAACCAATGAATTTTGAGATAAACCGACAGTTTTATTTTCATTTGGAGTATAATTTTGAACGGTAACAGTATAAAGTTCTTCTATTACAATATCATCAACCCATACTTCAACATTGGAAGCGCGACTTGTCAATGAAGAAAGATTTAAAAGTAAGTTTGCGGTAGTGTTTCCGGTTGTAAAGGTAGTCTCTACTTCTTTCCAGCCCGTTGTTGCTTTAGAAATAGTCACCAAGTCGGATATAATAACGTCTTCATCCTTATATGAATAGGTATAATAAGGGTTATTAGTATCTCTCTGTCTGAGCTGCAAAACAAGGGTTCTGCTAGGTGTTTTAACAACATTGTACCTAAGCTTAATAGAATAAGAAGTATTGGCTTTAGGTTTGAATTCAGCAAAATTTGCAGAACTATTATCGTAAATTTTTACAGCAGCAGGCCAACTGTATGTATAACCTTCTGCCTTAACAAACTTAACAACATTTTGCTCTGTTGAGTTGTAGCTTGAATCTTTATCGATATAGGTGTTCCACACAGCAAAGAAATAACTATCCTGAACACCGTTTACAAAACGTTCGGACGCCATTTCATTACTTTCTGCAGCATATGAATTGTATTCTACTCCTTCATCGTCGAATGTATTTACAATTTTAGTAAGGCTAGCACCTTGTGCAAAAGATACTATTCCCCCAACATATACGCTTGAAATTAATAGAACAAGCGAAAGAGTTATGCTAATTAATCTTTTGGTAGTTTTCATAAAAATCACCTTTCAAAAAATTAGAATTAAAACTAGTATTGACAACAAACCCAATATAAGTATATATTAATATTATCATATTGCGCCATTCTTTTCAATACGCTGTTTTTGCCTATAATTAACACAATCCTGCTGTGAGGTGATGTTATGAAAAAAATTACCTACGAAACAATTAAGTCCATTTCAACCGAATTACCTTTTGTTCTTCATTGCGTTAATAGGCAGCCTTTGGTGTTTTCGGGCGCAAAAGTATATAATTGGCACAGTAACCTTGAACTAATTTACTGTGCGGCAGGCACAGTTAAAACCTTTTCAGATGAACACGAATATACGCTTAACAAAGGCGATATTTTGGTTGTTAACCCCGATTCACTACACGGAACCTTCGATTACAACAACTGCATATATTATGTTTTAATGATAGACCCCGAATTTTCGCATTCTAACGGCATTTACCCCGAAGACATACGATTAACCAATTATATATCTAACAGCGATTCTACAGTTCTTTTTAAAAACATAATAACAGCCTTTGAAAATGACACGCCACTTAAAATTCCAATTATTAGGCAAGCTGTTTTAAATATGCTTATACATCTTTATTCAAACTACGCACAAAGCAAAACTACTAAATCGTACGTTCTTGGTAAAAGCCGAGTTAAAGATGTAATTAAATATATAAACGAACACTATAGAGAAAAGCTTACTATTGACAATATTGCAAAACAGGTTGGAATTAGCAATTCATATTTATCACATCAATTTGCAAAATTTACAGGACGCAGTATAATTGAATACATAAACCTGTTAAGGTGTCAACAAGCACAAAAATTTATTAGAATTGGAATGAATGTTTCGGAAGCTGCGGCAGAATCAGGCTTTGAAAATCTTTCGTATTTCACAAAAACTTATAAAAAACACCTTAACAAATTACCAAGCGAAGATTTAAATTATAAATAAGATTCAGGAGATTGTATGGAAGTTAATTATAAAAATAAAAAGTATTACAACACAGCTAAATATCCTATAAGACAACCTAAAATTATGACCTTTTTGCTTTTTATTGTAAGCAAAGTTGCACTTATGTTTGGTGTGAAATACAAAATTGAAAAAATTAATATGGAAAACTTAAAGCCACCATATATCTTACTTAGTAATCATCATTACTTTGTTGACTTTGAACTTTCTGCAATTGCTACATACCCACACCGTGTAAACAACGTTGCAACCATAGACGGTTATTACAGAAGACCCTGGCTTATGGAACTTCTTGGTTGTATTTGCAAAAGAAAATTTACAACAGATTTACACCTTATAAAATCAATTAAAAGAGTGCTTGCTAAAGGCGATGTGCTTTGTATGTACCCCGAAGCTAGATATACACCTATTGGCACAACTGCAATACTGCCCGATTCTTTAGGTAAACTTGTAAAAAGCTGTAAGGTTCCTGTTGTTGTAATGTTGCATCACGGCAACTATCTTAGAACACCTTTTTGGAATTACAGAAAGCCAAGAAAAGTTCCACTATACACAACTGTAGAACAAATATTAACTGCTGAACAGGTTGCAAGCATGTCTGCCGATGCAATTAACGAAACCATAAGACAAGCAATGCAGTATGATGAATATAAGTGGCAAAAGGAACAAAGCATTAAAATTACAGAAGACTTCAGGGCAGAAGGTTTGCACAAGGTTTTATATCATTGCCCACACTGCAATACAGAATTTAAAATGGACAGTGTTGGCGCCACCCTTTTCTGTAAAGCGTGTGGCAAGGCTTGGGAAATGGACGAGCTTGGTGTGCTTACTGCAAACGACGGAGAAACCGAATTCACACATATTCCCGACTGGTTCGAATGGGAACGCAGTCAGGTTAGAGCGCAAATTGAAGCCGGCGAATACTATTTTGAAGACAGCGTAGACGTTTATTCACTTCCCCGTTGTATGAAGTTCGAGCATTTAGGTTCTGCAACACTTACACATTCACTTGAAAAAGGCTTTACACTTAAAGGGCATTATAACGGAGCAGATTATGAAATTAACCGTACACCTGAAAGTATGTACGGCGTTCACGTTGAATATGATTACTGTTACATAAAACCATACGACTGTATTGATATTTCAACCGACAAAGATTCCTTCTATTGTTACCCAGAAAAGCAAAATGTAATAACCAAGCTATCCTTTGCAACCGAAGAAATTTACAAACTTCGTATGGAGCAAATTAATAAAGAAAAAATCTCAAAATAAAAAGGAATGTGCTTTAGCACATTCCTTTTTATTTTTTGTATTATCACCATCAAATTGTGGTGTGGTGTTAGCTGCTTCTTTTGGAAGATTAGCAACTTCAAGGAACTTGTTTTCAAGCCTTTCGATTTTGCTAATCTGCGCATTGCCACTGACCAGACCGTAACATACTAAAAGGACAGAAGAAAATCTTCTGTCCTTTAAAATTTTATACAGTAAACTTATGGAATACTTTTTTGCCTTTTTTAATTACAACACTGTTTGCAAGTTGGTCGGCTGTAATTTTTGTTGCCGGGTCGGTTACCTTTTCGCCGTCAACCGAAACGCCACCTTGTTGAACAAGACGTCTGCCTTCGCCGTTAGAAGCAATAAGGCCACCCTTACTCATAAGGTCTAAAATACCAATAACACCATCTGTAAGGTCTGCAGCATCAAGAGCAGTTGTAGGCATATTAGCATTGTTTGCGCCTGCGCCGAAAATAGCACGAGCTGCGTCCTGTGCTTTGTTTGCTTCTTCTTCGCCATGAATCATCTTAGTAAGTTCGAATGCTAAAATTTCCTTAGCCTTATTAAGCTCGCTGCCTTCCCACTTTTCGTATTCTGCAATTTCGTTAAGAGGAATAAAGGTTAGAAGTTTCATGCACTTAACAACATCGGCATCATCGACATTTCTCCAATACTGATAGAAATCATAAGGAGAGGTTTTGTTGGGGTCAAGCCAAACGGCACCGTTTGCAGTTTTACCCATTTTCTTGCCTTCTGAATTAAGAAGCAAGGTTATGGTCATAGCGTGAGCATCTTTACCGAGTTTCTTTCTGATAAGTTCAGTACCACCAAGCATATTAGACCATTGGTCATCGCCGCCGAACTGCATATTGCATCCGTAATTTTTGAAAAGATGATAAAAGTCGTAAGACTGCATTATCATATAGTTGAATTCAAGGAAGGAAAGGCCCTTTTCCATTCTTTGCTTGTAGCATTCTGCACGAAGCATATTGTTTACAGAGAAGCAAGCTCCAACCTCTCGAAGAAGGTCAACATAGTTAAGTTTTAAAAGCCAATCTGCATTATTTACCATCTGCGCTTTGCCTTCGCCGAATTCGATAAACTTCGACATTTGCTCCTTAAAGCAATCACAGTTATGTTGTATCATTTCAGGTGTCATCATATTTCTCATATCGGTTCTGCCCGAAGGGTCTCCGATATAGCCTGTACCACCACCTATAAGTGCAACAGGCTTGTTTCCACCCATTTGAAGTCTTTTCATAAGGCAAAGAGCCATAAAGTGCCCAACATGAAGACTGTCGGCAGTTGGGTCAAAGCCAATATAGAATGTTGCCTTACCGGTGTTAATCATTTCTTTGATTTCTTGCTCATTGGTAACCTGTGCAATAAGGCCACGTTCAATAAGTTCTTCGTATAAAGTCATTTTAAATTTTACTCCTATCTATAAGTTCTTTAGCAGAACTAATTGTGTTTTCTGTAAGATTTGTACCCGACATTATGCGAGCAATCTCTTTTATTCTGTCATCTTCATTAAGAAGTGTAACATTTGTATAAGTTTTACCGTCTTTAACAGATTTTTCAATTAAGAAATGGCCTTCGGCAGCTGCAGCAATTTGAGCCAAATGGGTTACGCATATAACCTGACGAATACCTGAAAGTTTTCTTAATTGTACGGCAACCTTGGAGGCTGCTCTTCCACTAATACCGGTATCGATTTCATCGAATATAAGTGTATCGACATTATCTTTATCGGCAATTATGCTTTTTATTGCAAGCATTGTTCTTGAAAGTTCGCCACCGGATGCCACCTTATATAAAGGTTTAACCGTTTCGCCTGCATTTGCCGAAATTAAAAATTCAATACTATCTTTACCCGTTTTAGAATATTTAGATTCATTTATATCAACTATAAACTGAACCGAATTCATATCCATAAAGCTGAGTGCTTCACAAACCTTGTTTTCGAACCCTTTGGCAGCTTCCCTTCTTGAAGCAGTTAATTCGGCACCTGCTTTTACAAGCCTTTCTTGCGCCAAAACAAGCTCATTTTCCAGCTCTTCAAGTTTTTGGTCGCCAAATTCAATAAGTTCTAATTCTTCTTTAGCTTTATCTAAATATTCTAAAGTTTTTTCTTCGCTATTGCCGTATTTTACCACTATACTGTGCAATAAGTCAAGCCTATCGTTAGTTTTTTCGACTTCTTCTTTAGAATAATTAAAATCTGATATATATTTTCTGATTTGTTCGGTAGTTTCGTCTAATAAGGACATTGCATTATTAAGACTGTTTGCGGCACCACCTAAAGCTTCGACATTTGCTTTTTCAATATAATTTAGCGCCGATCGGGTAAGACCCATTGCACCGTCAGAATCTATATCTCCGTTTATAGCAAATATACTTTCGTTAAGTCTTTTAATAACAGCATCAGCGTTTTGAAAAATTTCTCTTTTCTTCTTAAGTTCTTCAATTTCACCAATATTTATAGCTGCATTTTCAATTTCTTCTATTTGGAATTTTAATAAATCAATTCTAATTGCTTTCTGATCATCATCGGTTTCAAGCGCCTTGATTTGACGTCTAATATCGGTAAATTCCTTAAATGCAGCAGTGTATTCTTCCCTTTGCTTTTCATTACCTGCAATAAGGTCTAAATACACATAATGATTTTCGGGTTTAAGTAGCATTTGGCTATCGTGCTGACCGTGAATATTAACTAGATATTTAGCCACATCACGAAGCACCTGCGCTGTTGTAAGTTGCCCGTTTATTCTAATAGAGCCGTTTCCGGTTTGGCTTAACACCCTTTGAACCGAAATGTTGCCGTCTTCATCAGGCGTAATTCCATATTCAGAAAGCGCACGAACACAAGCTTCTGACAGGTTGCCAAATATAGCCGACACTAAGGCTTTATCTGCCGAATGTCTTATTATTTCCTTATATGTTCTTTCGCCTAAAACAGCATTTATTGAATCGATTATTATAGACTTACCTGCACCAGTTTCACCTGTTAGAACATTAAAGCCGGAAACAAGTTCAATATCTGACGATTCAATTATTGCAATGTTTTCAATATGTAGATATTTTAACATTTAATATCTCCGTTAGATAAGTTTTTTAATCTTTTCGCATAAAAGCATTGAAGCCTTTTCGCCGGAAGTAATAGCAAAAATTGTATCGTCCCCTGCAAGAGAACCTAATGTTAAATCGCTAAACAAATTATCAAGCGCTACACAAACGCTGGATGCCATACCGGCATAACATTTAATAACCACGGTATTCATTGAATAAACAACATCTATGCAAGATTTCGAAAACATTTCTTCATAATGGTTTCTATCACGTAACGAATCATTATTCTTCGAAGCAATATGATAGCGATACACACCATTTTTATCTTGAGCTTTTACAATTCTTAATTCCTTAATATCGCGAGAAACGGTTGACTGTGTAACCGTGAAACCAAGATTTTGTAATGCTTCTTGAAGTTCATCTTGCGTTGTTAAAATGTTATTTTGAATTAAATCTATAATTACTTCTTGTCTTTTGTTTTTCATTATTTACTCCTAAAACTTTTTAGATACAGTTTTATAGATAGTTGAACCTGTTAGATTTATAAATCTTGCAACAAAGTCCGACTTTTTAAGGCTGACCGTTGTATCGAAATCAACTTCAGCGCAACGCTGACCGTCGACCGATAATATTGCAGTTGTTCTTGACGTGTTTTGTACCGCAATATCTATTTCTGTGCTTTCAGAAAGTATCATAGGTCTTGCAGTTAAAGAATGTGAACAAACGGGCGTAACAGTAAGACATCTGACAGCAGGGTCAATAATAGGTCCACCAGCAGACATGGAATACGCAGTTGAGCCGGTTGGTGTGGAAACGATAACACCGTCTGCTCTGTATGCAATCTCGTCGCCTGAAACGCCTAATTTAATATCGGCAATTCTTGCAACACGCTCGCTAGATACAACAGCATCGTTAAGTGCCATTCCACTATACAAAACCTTGCCGTTTTTAGTTGCTGTAACCTCTAGCATCATTCTAGATTCGGTTAAATAGTCGCCTGTTTTTAATTTTTCAAGCAATTCTATTGTATCTTTATCGACATTAGCTAAAAAGCCAAGGTTACCTGTGTTTACACCAATACAGTGCTTGCCGTATTTTGCAGCTTCTTTTGCGTGTTTTATAAGGGTGCCATCTCCACCTATTGTGATTATAACATCACAATATTCGTAAAGGTCTTTGCCCTGTTCCGTTTTACTTTCTTCGGTATAACAGTCAATGTTTAAAGAAGCTAAAATTTGAACTATTTTACTTAAAAGTTCTTGTGTTCCCTGTCTTTCGTAATTAGGGAATAATGCAACCTTCATTATTATTCTCCTTTTAAAGAATTATGAGCTGCCTGAACTACTGCTTTAGGACTAACCGTTCCGGCTATTTCGCCCGTATCAGTATTAATGATATGAATTAGATACTCTATATTGCCTTCGGGGCCTTTTATTGGCGAATAATCTAAATTTTCAACCTTAAAGCCATTTTCGAGCGCAATATTTACAACCTTTTCTATTACTTCTAAATGAACTTCAGGGTCGCGAACAACGCCTTTTTTGCCAACCTTTTCACGACCTGCTTCAAACTGTGGCTTTATAAGGCAAACAGCTTGAGCGCCACTTTTCATAATAGTTTTCATAACAGGTATGATAAGGCCTAACGAAATAAAAGAAACATCTACCGAACAGAAATCTAACTTATCGGGAATTTGTTCTTCTGTAACATATCTAAAATTGGTTCTTTCAAGGTTAACTACACGCTCGTCTGTGCGAAGTTTCCACGCAAGTTGACCATAACCAACGTCAATAGAATAAACCTTAACTGCGCCGTTTTGAAGCATACAGTCGGTAAAGCCGCCTGTAGATGCACCAATATCAGCACAAAGGGTGCCTTCAAGCGAGAAGCCAAAGTTTTCTACTGCTTTTTCAAGTTTAAGTCCACCACGGCTTACATATTTAGGTGCAGAACCCCTAAATTCAATTACATCATCGGGTTTAAGCATTAGGCCCGGCTTATCTGATTTTTGATTATTAACATATACTAAACCTGCCATAATAAATGCCTTTGCTTTTTCGCGGCTTTCGGCATATCCTGCTTCGAATACGGCAGCGTCGAGTCTTTGTTTTTGTGCCATTAATTTTCACCTGCAATAATATTAAACATAGATTTAGAATCAAGCGAGTATTTTGCTCGGGACTTGGAAGCTTCGGCTGCAGAAACAAAGGTGTTTTCTATTGCATTAATTGAATAGTTAGTAAGCTTTGCCTTTGCAACTATATGCTCGCTTATGGAACCACGCAACATACCTTCTTCGAAAAAATATACCTTGCTATAATTTTTAGTAAGCTCTACAAGTTCGTTTGAAACAGGATAAATTTTGTTAAGTTTAATAACATCAACATTAATTCCCTTTTCTTTTAACTCCTGCATAGCTTTAATAGCTTCGGCAGAAATAATGCCATAGGTAACAATTGCTATATTGGCATTGTTTGAAAATACGGTATAGTCTTGTCCATCAAATGCAAAAGGATAAACCTCTTTGCCTCGTGGGTAACGTATTGCAACCGGCGCATTAAAATCAACAGTTGAATTGATAATTCCTTCAAGTTCATTATAGCTTGCAGGCGAATAAATAGTCATTCCGGGAACTGTAGTCATAAACGCAACATCGAAAACGCCTTGATGTGTTTCTCCATCATCGCCTACTATTCCTGCACGGTCGATTAAAAAGCGTACAGGAAGCTTTGCAATTGCAGTATCGTGAATGATTTGGTCGTATGTGCGCTGTAAGAAAGAACTATATACAGCAAAATACGGAAGCATTCCACCGGCAGCAAGTCCGGAAGCAAAGGTTGCTGCATATTCTTCGGCAATACCAACATCGAAAAATCTTTCGGGGAATTTTTGCGAAAAATCTTCTAGACCTGTGCCGGTTGTCATAGCAGCAGTAATTGCGCAAATTCTGCTATCTTTTTCTGCTAAATTGCAAAGTGTTTTACCACAAACTGAAGAAAAGTTTTCGCTTCCACTCATAACAAGACCGTCGTGCGTATCGAAAGCAGAAACACCGTGATAGCTACCGGGTTGTTCTTCGGCAAAAACATAGCCTTTACCTTTTTTAGTTACTGTATGAAGTACACAAGGCTGATTTTGCAGTTTTGCAATTTCTAATGCAGTTTCAAGCTGTTCAACATCGTGTCCGTCAACCGGTCCGATATACTTAAAGCCGAACGATTCGAACAAATTGTTTTTAAACACCTGTCTTGTAAGCACGCGCTTAATTCTTGACAAAAGTTTAAACATACACTTACCAATAAGTGGTGTTTTTCTAATTATAATTTCTGCCCTATACTTGAATTTATAGTATCCCCTACTTAATCGAATCTTTTTAAGATGTTCCGACATAGAGCCAACATTTCTTGAAATAGACATTTTATTATCGTTAAGAACAACAATAAAACGGCTATTTGTATATCCAATGTTATTTAAGGCTTCAAG
>JAFOFE010000025.1 GCA_017387475.1 Clostridia bacterium
CTGTGGATATTTTGCGTTCGGATTCAAAGTAGCGTTTTTAGAATGATTAATCTCGTTAGGAGTTATAATTCTTTTTGCCATTACAACAAAACGTGCGTTATCAAACTCGTCTGAATGTGTTGAAAGGGTTAGAATTTCATCTTGTGGAGTTATATCAACAGGTACGTTTATAACCGAACGCTTTTTAGCTTCGCTAATAAATTTTGCGAATTCGTCTTGACTTGCAAAATCAGATTTAGCGTAGTTGAAAATATTTCCGTTATCATCGTCAGGGTCTGCGTTTGTAACAAATACTGCGAAAATTATATATTCGTTTTGGAAATATAATGTTTTAAGTCTGATTTTCGAATGATTCTTATAGAAACTTAAACTGCGATACTCATCAAGCCCACCAAACATTATACCGTTAGTTGTATTGTGTCCATAAATAGTTAGATTTTTGCTGTGGCTATCGGTTTCAATGGTGTTGTTGCTGTTAAAGAACAGCGCGCCAAAACGGCTCTTTTGTTTTAGCATATTGTGTGTTTGGTAATACTTATTATCGTCGGCTTGATAAACTGGGTTATCTATTTCTGTACCGTCAATTTTAATCCAAGCTTTTATATCTGAATTCTTACTAGCAAGAAAATCAAAAACGGAAAAAGTACCGGTTGCTTCATTGGTGGAAGCATCGTCAAGATTGAATTGTTCTCTGGCATCTTCAATAAGGTTTATTTGATGATTTTCGTGTGTGAAATTGCTTACAAGCACGGTGGAAGAAATTATAAGCGCTAAAACCATAAATACGCTTACAAGCTTTATCCAGTGCTTAAAAACAAACTGTTTGCAGGTATTTAAAAATTCAGGGTTTTTAACGTCGGCAAATGTTAAGAAAGAATTGATGTCAATTATTGCATCCGATTTTCTTTCTACAATATCGGGTTCTACATCTTCGAAGTTATAGTTTTCATCAACCTCAAAAATAGCAAACTTTTCTTCGCTAACAGTAGCCGAAAGAGTTTCTGCCTGTTCGTCGAAGTAGAAATCATCATCGTGGCTTCGCATATTAGCTAAAGAGTTGGGTCGCGCTAAAACATATTTTCTTACAAGGTCAAGCGCCGAAAGGGTAGCGTAATCTCTAATTCGGTCTCTGCTGTAAGAAAGGGGAAGTTCAAGCTTTTTAATGCAGTAATTATTTTTATCTGCAATAGCAATATAAACTAAACCAACAGGTTTGTTTTCTTGTGCTGTAGGGCCTGCATTGCCGGTAATACCTACGCCAATATCTGCTCCACTTAATATTCTAACGTTTTTCGCAAGATACATAGCAGTTTCTGCACTAATTGCACCTTCTTCTAAAAGAACATCTTGTGGCACAGATAATGCTTCGTTCTTAATTCTGTTAGAATAAGCTAAAATACCTAATTCCACAGTATCAGATGCGCCTGATACAGATGTTAGCGAAGAAGAAAGCATACCACCTGTACAAGATTCAGCAGTGGCAATTTTAAGCCCTGCTTTTCTAAGCATATTAACAACTTCTTGAGCAAGACTTATAGAATCTGTTCCGTAAATAACATCGCCAAGTATTGACTTAATTTTAAATATAGTATTAGAACAAATTTGTTCTGCTTCATCCTTTGTAGTGGCTGTAGCAGTAATGGAAATATCACATTCGTTTTCTTTGCAATATGTTGCAATAACAGGACCACCGGAAACCATAAGTGGTTTAAGTGCTGTTTCAATTGCAGATTCACCCATACCAAAAACGCTTAATGTGTGGGTAACAACATTTTTAGAATCGAACTTTTGCAAATAGGGGACAACATAGGTATTAAACATATGTGTAAGTTCTTTTGGTGGGCCGGGCAAAAGAATAATTGCTTTGCTGGAATATTCAATTCCAAGCCCACAAGCTGTACCTTTATCATTTTTAAAGATAGTAGCATTCTTTGGTGCAGTTGCCTGTTTGAAGTTGTTTTGGGTTGGCGTTTTTCCAAGTTGTTTGAAAAATGTTTCAATATGGTTTTTAAGCTTTGCGTTTTCATAAAGTTCAAGCCCTAACGCTTCACAAACAGCTTCTTTGGTAATGTCGTCGTTTGTGGGCCCAAGTCCACCCGAAATTATAAGTATGTCGCAATTTGCAACCGAACTTTTAACAAGTGCAGAAACTCTTGCTTTATTATCGTCAACTATAAACTGTCTTTTGCAAGTGTGTCCCAGTTGTGCAAGCTTTTTCGATATGAATTGCGAATTTGTATTAACTATCTTACCTGAAAGAAGTTCGCTTCCTACGCATATCAATTCAGCGTTCATATAAACCTCCGTAAAGATTAATCAAAATTATGATTAATCTATGAAAACAAATTTAGTTTCTTCAATGGCTTTTTTAATAAGCTCATCAATATTAAGTGCTGCTTCTGCTTCTTCACAAAGGGCAATTGTCGGTCTGGTTTTAGGATGCTTGGGGGTGAAAACCGTACAACAATCTTCATAAGGAAGGCAAGATGTTTCGAATGTGTCTATCTTACGCGAAATTTTAATAATTTCTTCTTTATCACTGCCAATAAGTGGTCTTAAAACAGGCATTTTGGTTACAGCGTCGGTAACGCCTATTGCAGGCAAGGTTTGCGAAGCAACCTGACCTAAACTTTCGCCTGTTATTAATGCACCACATTTGTGATAAGCAGCAATCTTTTCGGCAATGCGCATCATCATTCGGCGCATAATTAAGGTGAAGTATTCTTCGGGGCAAACTTCGGCAATTTTTTCTTGAATTTCAGTAAAAGGAACAATTGCAAGTTTAATGGTGCCACAATATAAAGCAACCTTGGATAATAATGTTTTAACCTTTTGTTCTGCACGGGGACTGGTATATGGTGGGCTTGCAAAATGTATAGCATCAAGTTTAAGTCCACGCTTTGCCATTGTCCAAGCAGCAACAGGGGAGTCTATACCACCCGAAATAAGAATGGCAGCCTTTCCCGCTGTGCCAACAGGCAAACCACCTGCGCCGTGAAGCTGGCCTGCTCTAATATAAGCTGCGTAATCTCTTACTTCAACGGTTACAATAACATCGGGGTTATGCACATCAACCTTTAAATGATGATAGTTAGATAAAAGTGCTGCGCCAACCCTTGCACTAATTTCGGGAGATTTAAGTGGGAAACGCTTATCTGCGCGTTTTGCTTCAACCTTAAAGGTTTTAACGCTTTGCATAGTTTCTTTTAGGTATTCGCAAGCATTAGTAAGTATGCTGTCAATATCCTTTTCGCACACTCTTGCCCTTGAAAAAGCAGCAATACCAAAAACCTTGGAAACTCGGTCTAGCGCTTCGTCAAAATCAAAATCTTCCGAACTAGGTTCAATATAAATAGTAGATTGCGCTTTGCGTATGGTATGCTCTCCACAATTTTGAAGTGCAACCTTTAAATTTTTAATAAGAGTATCTTCAAATACGTTTCTGTTAAGACCTTTTAAAGCTAACTCTCCGTTTTTAATTAATATGATTTCTTTCATTAGATTAAGCCCTTTTTAATTTTTTTGTAGCCTCAATTAAGGCATCACATAGTTTGTCTATATCGTCTTTAGTGTTTTCTCTTGAAAAACTAATTCTAAGTGCGCTGTCAATTCGCTTACTGTCTAGCTTTAATGCTGAAAGGGTATAACTGAGTTTACCCTTTGAACAAGCGCTGCCACTAGAAACGAAAATGCCTTTAGCATCAAGAAAATGAAGCAATGTTTCAGACCTGTATCCAGGCACAGAGATATTAAGGATATAAGGAATAGCGTCTTCAGGGGAATTTAGCATTACAAGACCTGTTGCGGTAAGCTTTTCTTTCGCATAGTCGCATACTTCTTGCATGCGCCCTAACGCAACGTTAACGTTTGGAAGCGAAAGTAAAGCGCCTTCAAGTGCAGCTATTTGTGGAACAGGCTCGGTTCCGGGTCTTACACCTTCTTGTTGTCCACCACCCAAAACCACAGGGGAAATAGTTACGCCTTTTTTCTTATAAAGCACGCCTATACCTTTTGGAGCGTGAATTTTATGTCCGCTAAAGGTTAAAAGGTCAACACCAAGCTCGGTTACCTTAATGTTAAGCTTACCAAAAGCTTGTACCGAATCGCAGTGTAGCAGCGCAGGTGCACCTGCAGCCTTAATTGCTTTTGCAGCAGCCTTTACCGGCTGAACGGTACCTATTTCATTGTTAACAAGCATTATGCTAACAAGTATGGTGTTTTTGTTAATGGCTTGTTCAATATCTTTTTCGGTTATTTTGCCACTTTCATCGGGTCTTAAATATACAACTTCAAAACCTTTTTGTTCTAGCGCCTTAATAGGTTCTAAAACCGAAGGATGTTCAATTTCAGTGGTAACAATTCGGTTTCCGCGTTTTGCTCTTGCAAGCACGGCGCCGTTTATTGCCAAGTTGTTGGCTTCGGTTCCACCGGAAGTAAAAAACACTTCATCACTTCTGGCGCCAATTGCTTTAGCGCAGGTTTCTTTAGCCGAAAGAATAATATCTTCTGCGTTTATACCAATTGTGTGAAGGGAAGAAGGGTTGCCCCAATTTTCGCATAATGCAGCGTTCATATACTCAATAGCTTTTGCACAAGGCTTTGTGGTTGCGCTATTGTCTAAATAGATTATATCTGCCAAGATTACACCTCTAAAAACAATATATACACATATATGAATATATTATACTATATATATTGCGAATACTCAATAGCCAATTCAATATTTTGTCGAAAAAATTCAAATTGTGTTAATTAAAAACTTTTTCTAAAAAATAAAAAAATGCTTGCTTTTTTAAAACGCATGTAGTATAATACTTTAGCATTTGATTACACCTGTGTCCTAATAGGTGGGTTTGATGCCGAATCATCGACATTAAAGCGGATGGTCCTCTATCACTAGATGATATGAACATCTGGAAATTTTAGGAGGAAAAAACAATGATGGATGCTGTTAAAAATCTCACAGCAGGAATGATGAAGGAAGACGCTCCTGTCATCGAAATCGGTAGCACTGTTCGCGTACACGTTAAGATTCGCGAAGGTGAACGTGAAAGAATTCAGATGTTCGAAGGAACTGTTATCGCAAAAAACAACAGCGGTATTGCTGAAACCTTTACTGTAAGACGTGTTTCTTACGGCGTAGGCGTAGAGCGTGTGTTCCCCGTACATTCCCCCAACGTAGCTAAAGTCGAAACGATCAGAAAAGGTCGCGTTCGCAGAGCTAAACTTTACTATCTCCGTGATAGAGTTGGTAAGGCAGCTAAGGTTAAGGAATCTATCTAATAATCTGAAGCTAAGAAAGGAGACTGCGAATTTACGCTGTCTCCTTTTGTTTTTTATTCTATTTTCGAGGTATCTTATGGAACTTGATAAAGATTTAGAAACTTTAGACCAAGAAGAAAATGCACAAGAAGAAACAAGTGGCAAACCAAAGGGTTTTAAACTTGTTGAACTATTCGACTGGATAGACACAATAGTTATTGCACTTGTTTCTGTTGTTATAATTTTTTCTTTGTTTTTCCGTATAGCAACAATTGTGGGACCATCCATGCAAAACACTCTGTATAGTGGTGAAAGGGTAATTATAAGTAACTTTTTCTATAAGCCACAGTACGGAGATATTGTTGTTGTTTCAAGAAATACCAACAATTCGGTAGATAAGCTTGATGTAAGTCGCGAACCTATAATTAAAAGAGTAATTGCTACCGAAGGTCAATATGTAGATATCGACTTCGAAACAGGCAAGGTGTATGTAGGGGCAGATTTAAGCAATATGACCGAACTTGACGAACCATATACTAACGGTCCTACAAATTTAAGCTACGATATTGAATTTCCTGTTTATGTTAAAGAAGGACATATCTTTGTTTTAGGTGATAATCGTAACAATTCTACCGACAGCCGTTCTTCAGCTATTGGCGATTTAGGCCTTATTGATGAAAGATATGTTTTAGGTAAAGCCATTTATAGAGTTTGGCCTTTCGATGCCATTGGAGGTCTTTATAACAATGAGTAGTGAAATGCAACACATACAATGGTTTCCTGGTCATATGACCAAAACCCGTCGTAAAATTGCGGAAATTTTACCTATTATTGACGCTGTGGCAGAAATTGTTGACGCAAGAATTCCGGTTAGCAGTCGAAATCCCGACCTTAAAGATATCATTAAAGACAAGCCTTTAATGATACTTCTTAACAAGTGTGATATGGCAGACCCTGCAGAAACTGCTAAATGGATAGAATATTATAAAACTCAAGGTATTTCTGCAATTCCTGTTGACTGTAAAACAGGCAAGGGTCTTAATAACTTCAAGGATATTGTTAAGACTACACTTAAAGATAAACTTGAAGCATATAAAGAAAAAGGCATGGCAGGAAAACCACTTCGCGTTATGGTTGTGGGTATAACAAATGTCGGCAA
>JAFOFE010000026.1 GCA_017387475.1 Clostridia bacterium
CAATAGCAGATGCTGTAAAGCTATCGGTGATGTTTACGGTGTCGCCTGAACGCCAATATGTACCAACAAATGCGCCTACGTGAGATTTACCTGTAATGGAAGCTAAAACAACGCAGTTTGTAATGTTAATAGTTTCGTCTACGGTGTTTCCACGGGGAGCAATTGCAGCAACACCCTTACTGTTTGTTGCAACAAGAGTACAAGTATCGTCAACATAAATGTTTTCGAAAGTAGCCGATGCTGATGTTTGACCACAAACAAGACCCGAACCTTGTTCGGAAGAAGTGTTGTTAATGTATGCGTTTGTGAGTGTAAAGTTTTTAATTGTACAAGGAATGGTGCCTTCGGCGTTTGCGCCTACATAAGAGAACAAACCAATGCGCTTTTGAGAGCCACTGAAGTAAAGACCGTCAATGGTATGACCGTCGCCATCGAATGTACCTGTGAAGCGAATATCGCCCCATACCCAGTTTTTAGCAGAAGCTTTCCAATCTGCAAGGGAAGTATCGTTAATTTTGATATCGTTAGCAAGCTTGAAGTATAAGCCGTCTGTAAGATTAGTGGATACAACATAAGCAAGTTGTGCAGCTGTTTTAATAAGGTAAGGAGCAGCTTCGGTACCCGAACCTTCAAGGTTAGAGTCTTTAGAACCGTCCCACGCAGGAACTACAGCAGGTTCTCTTACTTCGATAACGGGGAAACCGTTTTCTACGGTGTTCCAAACAGTATCGAAATTGAAGCCTGTCATATTAGTTTTAGCGTTTTCGCCTGTCATTTGTTCGTCGGTAAGCTTTGTAACGCCGGTTACGCTTCCGTCGTAAGAATCGTTATTTGTGTAAACGCTGGTAAAGGTTGTTACCGAGCTGAAATCTCCTTCGAGTTCGATAAACTTAGGCGCTATGTTTCCACAGTAGTAACTGTTTTCGATAGAAATTGTGTTACCTTTAGTGCCACCTCTGAGAACTGCGATAAATGCGGCAGAATGAGAAGAAGCATCTGTTCCTGTTTGAGAAATGGTAGTATCTGTTACGAAACAGTTTTTGATTTTAATGGACTGTGTATAGCCGTATGCAACGAATGCTGCCGAACCATTTTCGGAAGCAATGTTGAAGCCCTTAACTGAGCAGTTTTCGATAACTACGGGTTTAGAGTTGTCGGAACCTACCGCAATACCGATAAATGCGGCAACTGCGCGTCCGTTCCAAGCGGTTTGAGAAAGGTTACCGTTTACAAGGTGTAAATTGTAAATTTCTGCGCCCTGCGCTGCAATAGGAATTAAGCCTGCGCTTGAATAGGATGAAGTTCCTGCAACGGTTAAGCCGTAAATCTTATGGCCGTCGCCGTTGATAACGCCGTTAAAGCCTGTACCGTAGTTAGCGGCGGTGATATTATCGCTCCATTTAGAGTGTGTGTACCACTGTTTACCGCCAAGGTCGATATCGGCAATAAGTTTGAAGTAAAGTTGTGTTGTAGGCGCAACCGTTGTGGTAGAAGCAGAGTTTTCTGCCACCATTTTGTAAAGTTGGTCGCCGTTTTCAATTAAATAGGGGTCTTCCGCTGTACCTGTACCTCCTGCATAAGCAACTGCAGAAAGGTTTGCAGGTTTACCTGCCCATACGGGAAGGCCTGATGCCTGACTTTTAAGTACGGGGAAGCCGTTTTCTACTGTTTGCCAAACGTTTTCGAAATCGAGCAAGGGCATATTGGTTTTAGCCGCTTCGCCCTTTATTTGTTCGGCAGTAATAACTGCGGTGCCTGCTTCGTAAGAAATGGGGCCGTAGTTTTTAGCCGAATCTGTTAAAACCTTATTACCCGAAAGGGGATAATTTGCGGTTGTGAAACTTCCGTTAATGTTAACGTAAGCATCGGCTGCCCAGTATGTACCTGTAAATGCGCCAACTGCAGATTTACCTGTAATGCTGCCAAGCACTGCGCAATTGTTAATAACTGCGCCTGCCTTGTTGCCGTTTGTGTTACCACGTCCCGAAATACCACCAACGCCGGTTACGTTTGGCGCATTAAGAACGCTATTTTCGTCGATATAAATGTTTTCGAAGGTAGCTGTGCCCGATGTTTGACCTGCAACAAATGATGCGCCTTCAACGGTACCGGTATGGTTGATGTATGCGCCTTTAAGCCCAAAGTTTTTAATGGTACAAGGAACACCATTTTTTGCGCCTACGTAAGAGAAAAGACCCATTCTTTGTTGAGAACCACTGTAATAAAGACCTTCAATAGTATGTCCGTCACCGTCGAAGGTACCTGTGAAGCGAATGTCGCCCCATACCCAGTTTAATGCTGTATCTTTCCAGCCTGCAACCGAAGTATCGTTAATAACGATATCGTTAGCGAGTTTGAAGTACCAACCGTCTGTTAAGTCGGTAGATACAACGTAAGCAAGTTGAGCCGCGGTTTTGATAAGCTTCGGATCGGCTTCGGTACCCGCGCCTTCTAAAGCGGAATCTTTAGAACCATCCCAATTGGTTGTCTGCTCGGCAGCAGCAACAATACCCACGGCAACTACCGAGAATATTATTGCAGCGCTGATAAGCAAGGACAAACCCTTTTGGAAAATGGGTTTAAGTTTGATTTTTTTCAAAATATCCATCTTTTATTCCTTTCGCGAAATTTTTGTAAGATGAACCTAAATTATTTAAGCTTGCCGTTAAGCTTTTCAATATCGGCAGCGATTTCGCCTTGATATTTAGAGATTTCGGTTACAACCTGTGTAGGATCGGCAGTAGCAGGTGTAGAAATGTAATCGCCAACAGCAGATTCTTTACCTGTAACGCCGGTTACGCCTGTACCATAGCAGAAGTAGAAGTTCTTATCTGCTGTGGAAGAAGAAGTGAGCTTGAAGAAGAAGCTTTCTGCTTCTTCGGAAATGAATGCAGAAGTGGTATCGTAATTATTTACGTCGAGATAGTAGCGTAAGAAGATACCTGCAGCAACGGGGTTGGGAGCGCCCTTACAAAGACCCCAACCACGTACGAAAGAAGTAGCCTTTGCTTCTTGACCATTCCAAGAAGGAAGATAGGTGAAGCCAATGTCGCTAGCCTTCATAGAACGAAGGTAACCTGTCTTTTTAAGACCGAAGGAGTGAAGAACTGCAATACCAACATTGCCGCCGGGGAATTGGTTAAGTGCTGTGTAGATAGAAGTTGTGCTGATCCAGCCTTCTTTAAGACCGGTAGAAGCCCAACGCATAATGTCTTGTGTTACGGTGTTTTGTGTGCCGTTTACGAACTTACCATCTTCTAAACCGATAACAGAAGCGCCTGCAGAGTGAATTAAACCTTCGAGGTGGATAGCGCCACCAACGTAGTCGGTACCAAGAGAAGCAACCTTCTTCATGCAGTCTGCCATGGTTTCATAGGTCCATTTGCCTGCATCGTAGTATTCTTCAGGAGTGGTCCAGCCGTTGTCTTTAAAGATTTTCTTGTTGAAGAAAACCATATCTTCGTCTTTCCAGATGTTACCAACGGTGTCTACAAGGTAAACTTTATCGTTAACGGTAGCAACGTCGATAAGAGCTTTATCCCAAATGTTTTCTTCAAGGTTAAGTTTAGCAGCATCGATAGGTTGAAGTGCTTCTAAACAGTAAGGGAAGGTGTAGGTAGAGAAGTAAACGTCGGGAGATTTGCTGGATGCGATACGAGCGAGAACCTTATTGGTGTATTCGGTTTCGGTCATAAGGTCGATGTTTACGGTGATGCCGTATTTGCTTTCGAAATCGGCTACAACGGGGCCGTCTTCGTACTGTTCGGGGTTACGCCAAGTAGCGTAGGTGATTTCGGTGCCTGCATAATCTTTAACGTTAACGTTATCGTTAACAACTTGATCTGTTGCAGAGGGGGGCTTTTTGCCGGAGGTGCTTGAACCGCCGCAGCCTGCCACGCAAACAACCATTAAAAGCGCAAGTACTAATGCTGAAAGTCTTACAAATGTGTTTTTCATAATTTTTTCTCCTTATGTTTGTTTGATTCTATTATTCGGCAAGCCACAGACCGCCGGTTTCGGGTTTTTGGTAAAGTCTTACATAGTCGATATAGAACTCTGCCGGAAGTGTTGAATAATCACTTGGGAAGTTTTTGGGAATTAGGTGGTTGTTAAGACGAACGAATGCAGGGTTTAAGAAGTCTGTCATATCGTTGAGGCCGTCTAACTGAATGCTTTCTTCCCAATTGTAGTGGTAAAGTTTTTCATCGTTAATGTAAATTGTTAAATCTTCAGGTGTCCAGTCGAACGCAACGATGTGATATAACATTGAGTTCTTTTCGGGGTCGAGCCTTAAATCACTCTTAACAGGGGCTTCCACTGCGCCAAGCGAAGAGTGGCTGTCTTTGATACCTTCTACACCTTGGATGTCGTTATAGAACCATTTGTGGAAGTTTGGCTGAAGCGAAGTGTATTCCACAATATCGAACTCGGCCGAGAAGTTAGCCTTGTAAATATCGCCCATATTGAAAAGCGAGCTTACCACAGCGCCTTCACGGCAGGCACCCGAAAGCCAGAGGGACGGCCATGCACCTGCGCGAAGCGGAATTCGCGCTCTCATTTCCATATAGCCGTATTGGAAGTTCATGTGAGCCTTGCTTTCTACGGTATAGGGAGCAATTGCTTGAATTTGGTTGTTGTCGGGGTCGAGCCAACGGGTTGCAGTAAGTTTTAAAAGACCGTCTTCAACCCTTAATGCTTCGGGATCACGCGAAAGTTTGAAGGAACCTTCGGCACTGATACTTGAAGTTAGTTCCCATTTGTTTTCGTCGAAAAGGTTTCCGTCGAATTCGTCGGACCAAACGAAGTTGTATGTACCGGATGGTCTTTCAACAGTAGCAGAAAATTCATACTCGCCGGTAATGGTATTAACTTCGCCTTTGGTGTAAGGTTGTGCAATAAACCAAAACACAGCCTTAACCACGCCGTTGAAGTTACCACTTTCGAAAAATAGCTTGTTGTCCTGAATGGAAACAGCGTATTCGTTTTCGGCAAGTGAAGATTTTTGACGGTTTGTGTCGCCCACCAAAATTTCGGTATCAGATTTAGCAGCTGTATCTGCAGCCAAAGTTACCGTAATTTCATTTTCGGCGAAATAGTTTACCAACTTTTGCGCTGCCTGACGAAGCTGTTCGTTACCGTCGGGGTAAATAACGGTGTAACCTGTAAGCGCCGAAAACTTTTCAGCCTTGATTTCGTAGGTGTCGCTTCCTTTGTCGTCGACGGCGTTTTGCTTTTCTGCAAGCTTGCGTTCGGATGTGTAGTCTGAGCCACCACAAGCAGCTAATGCAAAACAGAGTGCCACACAAAGCAGCAGGCTTATGATTTTTTTAGCATTGCCCATATCATCTTTCCTTTCGAATGGTTTTGCGTTTATTTGCCGTCAGTTTAACGTCCACTTGTTCCGCTTTTTAAATTAGAACATTACAGTTATAGACATACTAACTGACTATAATTCACGATAATTATAAAACTTTGCCTTATATAATAAAATACAAAATATAATTACAAAAGTCAGAAAAACAATTCGAGGGGCAAAATGTAAAAATATGCCTTAAACGCCCTGCAATATTTACATTTTTCGCACATTTTCCATATTTTTACTTTTCTTCGTTTTGGCAAGTTCGTTTCTAATGTAATTGATTTTTGTATCGTTTTTTCCTATACTAAATGTAGTGGTTTTGGTACTTTTATACACAAATTAAGGGTATATTTTGTGGCAAAATGCACTTTTTTGTAATATTTTTTCGCACAAAAGGCATAATTTTTGGTCATTTTTAGCAATAGTTTTCAACCCAAAAAGGTGGTGTTTTTGTATTTTTTATTGCGTTTTTTTAATACGAAAATTCTATTTTTTAAGGCTGTTTTTGTGCGAAAACGGAATGTTTTTTTGCTTATTTTTGCATTTTAGGCACCCTTTAAACGACAATCTCAATTGCATTTAAAAGGTTATTTATATTGCATTTTATATGTATATTTGGTATACTAAAACTATAAAATACAAGTTGAAAAACTGTGGAGGTAAGGCTTAAATGTCTTCAAGAATTACCCGTTCTCCTATTGAAAAAATAGGTCATTTAAGGGATGAAATTTTACAACAATTTTTCTTTTTACAAATGACTTCTACATACGGAAACAATTGGAAAAACGAAGTTAAAATAAAGGTTGATTCTCACTTTGTTCCATCCGGCCAAAACGCTGGTCAAAGCAACAATAACAATCAACAAAATAACCGTGGTCAGCGTGGCCAAAACGGCAGAAACAACCGCGGTCGAACCCCGTCTACGCCCCCGCAAAGCACCTACTCAACCATTCATAACAAGATTGCAACCAGAGGCATTTCTTCTATACAAATTACCGATTTCGATACCACATTACTTGTTGCCCTTATAACCTTCGATTTTCATAGCGATTTTACGCTTGACGGATTCTGCTCCGGTTATGTTTCGGATATTAGGGCAGCCCGTAATTCAAGAAATCATTTTGCCAACCCTGCCGACGTGCTTGCAGACAGAAGTTTTGCTGCCGATACGCTTGTTAAACTTAAAGATCTTTTGATTTACCTTAAAGCCGCATGGGGACACAACAACGCTTCATCTTTTGCTGATAATTATCTTGAAGAAGTAGCCACTCTTGATGCAGAACTTTTTAACGAAGAAATTGATAATTCTATAAATTATAAGGAGCTTTCATACGAAGACCTTAAAGATATGGTAGACGGTGGCGACCCCGAAGCCATGAACGAACTAGGCGTTCGTTTGTATGGTGGCACTGCCGAAAGTGAATCGGACGATTATGATTCCGATTATCTTGCCGATCTTTTTAAGGGCGCTGCAGACGCAGGAATTGCCGAAGCTAAAGCACATTTAGCGCTTATATTACTTAAAAAGCTTGATGCCACAAAAGCCGAAATTAAAGAAGCTTTTTCGTTACTTGCAGAAGCAGAAGGCGCAGGCTGTGCCTTTGCGCATTTTGTTTATGGGCTTGTATCCTTCGATGAACTTGGTGGCGAAAAGAAAAACCTAAATATTGCTCTTGACGAGTTCGCAAAAGGGGCAGAACTTGGCTGTGCAGAAGCAAAACTTTACAAGGTTTACTGCGAAGCCACCGAAAAAGACCCCGAAAATATTTCAAGGGCATATCTTTCAAGAATTGAACATATTGCAAACGAAGCAGACACCGGCTATGCTTTCAATTTTGCAGGTTGGTGCTATAACCAAAGTAAATATTTTGAAGAAGCTTTTAACCTTTATACAAAAGCGGCCGATAAAGGCTTTGCCATTGCAGAATGCAACCTTGCTGTATGCTATAGAATAGGCAAGGGCACGACAGAAAGCCCCGAAAAATCTGCCGAATTTTTTGAAAGGGCTGCATTAAAGGGGTACGCTAAAGCCGAATATAACCTTGGTTGGTGCTACGAAACCGGTTATGGCGTAAATGAGCGCCCCGAAAAAGCCTTCGAATATTATGAAAAAGCTGCTAAAAAGGGTTATGCCCCGGCAGAGTTCAACCTTGCGTGGTGCTATAAAAATAAATTCGGCACCGAAGAAAACCCCACCCTTGCCTTTACATATTTTGAAAAAGCAGCCAAAAAAGGATACAGTCAAGCCAAATATTACCTTGGTCTTTGCTATTTAGAAGGTTTTGGCACCGAAGAAAACCCTGCCCTTGCCTTTAACAACATAAAAGAAGCAGCAGACGACGAAAATATGTATGCCGAATTCCAGCTTGCGCTTTGTTACCGAAATGAAATTGGCACAGACAAAACCGATGCGCTTGCTTTTGATTATTTTAAAAGAGCTGCAGACCATGGACATACGCGTGGTCAATACAATACTGCTTTATATTACAAAAACGGTTGGTCTGTAACTAAAAGTCCTAGCCTTGCATTTAAATATTTTAAGATGGCAGCAGACCAAAACTTCCCTGCTGCCCAATATCAGCTGGGATATTGCTACGAAAAGGGTTACGGCACAGATGCGCTACCCCAAAAAGCTGCCGAATATTATGAAAAAGCAGCAAAGCAAGGTGATGCAGATGCACTTTACCGTATTGGTATGTTTTGTTTAAACAAAAACAATGCAAAATATTCTCCTGCTACGGCTATTACCTATTTAAAAGAAGCTGCAAGCAAAGACCATATTGAAGCCAACTACCAACTTGGCTTATGCTTTAAAGAAGGCATTGGCACCGACAAAAACAGTATGCTTGCTAAAGGATATTTCACATTTGCTGCAGAAAGAGGACATCTTGACGCGCAATTTGTGATGGCTAAAGAAGATTTCGATTCGTCGGGCGACTATGCTTGCGAACTTGCTGTTAAAAAATTCGAGCAGCTTGCCAATAAGGGTCATGCTGCTGCGAAATCGTTGCTTTCGGAATGTTATTATTATGGTAGATATGTAAATAAAGACTACGACAAAGCCTTTGAGCTTGCCAAGGATGTAGCGTATAGTGGGTACGAAAACGCACAAACCGTGCTTGGTCTTTGCTACTGTAACGGTTATGGCACAGACAAAGACCAACCCCTTGCAGTTACCCTATTTAAAAAAGCTGCAGCAAAAGGCTTTAACGATGCAAACTTTTACCTTGCTTGGTGTTACAAAAACGGCGCAGGTGTAGAAAAAAGCGAAAAAGATGCCTTTAGGTACTATAAATTAGCTGCCGACAACGGCGACTATAGCTCTACCCTTTGCGTTAGTGAAATGTTAGAAAAAGGCATTGGCACCAAGCTAAATCTTGATGAAGCTATTCGCTACCTTGACAATATAACAAACTACACCGGTGGCGAAGCCGAGTACCGACTTGGCAAAATTTATTGCCACAAGGCAAAGGAAAGCGAACTTAACGCCGAGCTATCTTTTACGAAGAAAACCGAAAGGTTAGAACAGGCAACTAAATATTACAAGGAAGCATACGATTGGTTTTGCGAAGCTATAAATTACAGGCACAAAGACGCTTATTACGAGCTTGCTTGTTTGTATGAAAAAGGACTTGGGATAGAGAAAAACCCAGGTCGAGCACTAAACTATTACAAGGACGCTGCCGAAAACGGCAGTATAGCAGCCAAAGGTATTCTTTCGGAAAAATATTATTACGGTTATGCTGTAACCAAGGACCAAAGCCAAGCCTATACGCTTGCAAAAGAGGCTAAAGAAGGCGGCGATATAACCGGAACATACATTTTAGGTCTTTGTTATTATTACGGTTACGGCACAACCAAACAACCCACCCCTGCCTTTGAATGTTTTAAAACAGCAACAGAAGGTGGACACATACAAGCAACTTATGCGCTTGCCGTTTGTTATGACACAGGTTTTGGTGTTCGAAAAAATATGCCCGAAGCGCTTAAAAATTACAAAAAGGCTGCAGATTATGGTCATTCTTCGGCAGCATATAATCTTGCCTTATGTTACAAAAATGCAAGTGGCACAACCTTAAACGTTAAGGAAGCCTTTAACTACTTTAAAAAGGCATCCGAAAAGGGCCACCAAAAAGCAAAGTATGAGCTTGGTTGTTGCTATTATAAAGGCGAGGGTATAAAAGAAAACTATACAAAAGCAGTTAGTCTTTTTAAGGAATTATCCCCCTATATGCCCGACGCTAAAGCAAGACTTGCAGAATGTTATTTTTGGGGCGACGGTGTAGACGAAGATGTGGACAAAGCCTTTAATCTTGCCTCCGCATTCCCCTCAGGATATAGCTTCACGATTTGGACTTTATCGGA
>JAFOFE010000027.1 GCA_017387475.1 Clostridia bacterium
ACACTTCAAGTGCTGCAGGCGAAAGTGGCGCTTTACGTTTAATTGCAAGTGCAGTTTTAATACTTTGCGCATAAGCTTGTTTACTAGCTAGCTGAACACTGTCGTCAAGCCATAAAAGTTCAAAACCAAGATTGCAAGAAGCAATATGTTCTTCTACATTCTTTAAAAGTTCTTCGGCTTTTTTAGGTGTTAATTCGAAAACTTCGGCTATTCTTTTTACAGAAACAGGTTCGCCCGACGAAAACACAACTGCTTCGCACGCTCTTATAAGCTCGTTTTTATCCATGACGTTTTTTCTCCTTAATTAATTCTATTTCGGTGTTATCATTCTCGCCCGAAATTTTAACTCTGTTGGCCTTTGCAAGTTCTAGCACTGCTAAAAAGGTTGCAACAAGTTCTGACCTATCTTTTGAATCTTTATAAAGGGCGCTGATTTTCTTGCGACCTTTGCCCCAAAGATTACGCATAACAAAAATAATTTTTGAAGAAACCGAATAGATTTTTTTAGCCACAATCTTGGTAAAAGCTTTTGTTGGAACGGCTATTCTTCTATCCATTCTTCCAATAGAGTTTATGTACGCATTATAAATATCTACGCTTTCGTGTACAAGTTCATAGGTCTTGTCCGCTTCAACAGGTTCAGGTAATCTAACGAATGTATCGAAACCACCTGTCATATTGCCGAACATTTGAGCCACCTGTTTGCACACCTGATATTCAAGAAGTTCACCTGTAAGCTCTTTTTTAAGCTGTTCGACTTCTTCGTGTTTAGGAAGCAAGCTAACGGTTTTAATGTAAATAAGGCGCGAAGCCATTTCTATAAACTCGCTTGCAAGATCCATTTCATCTTCTTGCATAAGTTTAATTTGCTCTAAATACTGTTCAACAAGAAGCGAGATTTTTATATCGTAAATATTAAGTTTGTTTCTAGCAATAAGATGAAGAAGCAGGTCTAACGGACCTTCAAATTCTTCGGTTTTATAAAGCAAAGTGTTTTCCATAACTCACCAAACTACATAAGTAAATTAAAAGGTAATGATGCTATGCCGTTAAATAACCCATAAACATAGTTTCTAGCAACGTATATGGGTGTATCTAAAGCACCTGTGAAAATTAATATCATAACAGCGAAGTAAATATATCGTTCATATTGCATTAATTTATAGTAAAGCCTATCGGGTAAAACTATGGCAAGTATTTTAGAACCATCTAGTGGTGGTACGGGAATTAAGTTGAATACTGCCAACGAAATATTTATTAACGCAATATAATCAAAAAACATTGCGACATAGGCGATAAGGCTAAAACCAATTGTATAGTAAACAAATGCAAGAAAGTTGTAGGCAAATATACAAATAAAAGCAACAATTAAATTTGCGAGTGGACCTGCAAATGCAGTTATTGCCATATCGCGTTTATGTTTTTTAAAATAGTAAGGGTTAACCTGAACAGGTTTTGCCCAACCGAAGCCTGCAAGAAGAATGCAGAGCGCACCAAACCAGTCGATATGAGCAAAAGGGTTAAGGGTTAGTCTGCCTGCATATTTTTGTGTTTGGTCGCCAAGCTTATATGCTGCAAATGCATGCGCAAATTCGTGTACAGGCATTGTTAAAAAGATTACTGCAACAGCAGATAAAATGTACACTATTGTATCAACTAAACCAACATCAGCGCCACTTAATAAATCTAATAGCATAAAAGCTCTCCTTTCCAATAGCACAAACTACCCCATTTTTATAGTTATAATATATTATATACTATAAATCATAAAAAAACAAGAAAAATCAGGAAAAACCTGATTTTTAATGTAAATATTTATTTAGCGTAAATAATTATTGTTAACATACCCTGTTATATTACCGTACTTTATAAGCGACCATTCACCTGTATCGTAATAAACTGTAACGGTTGCGCCATTTGGAACAGAGCCTATTTTGTGGCTGGTTATTGTTGGTTGTTGCCTTACATTAAGATTTCCGCCCATTGTAGTTACTACGGCATTTCTTTGATTTTCGTTTGGTTTATTAAACGGAATATCGAAATAATCTGTTAAAGAAAGCACTAGATTTTCTGCAATTCTATCGACGTTGTTTCTTATCCACTCTGCATCTTCGGCGTTGTCGTGATATGCAACTTCGGCAAGTACGGCAGGCGCTTTTGTTCGCACAACTTCGCCTAGCGTTGTAGTTGGAACCGTTCTAACTCTTTCCGGCAAAGGGTATATTTCTTTAAAATTATTTGCAAATATTTGCGCTGCCCTTTGTCCGTTATAACTATTTGGTGCATAATAAAATTCTGCTCCTTGTACATTTCCGTTTCCTGCACCCGAAGCGTTAGAATGTATAGCAAAATGGAAATCATAACTTCCGCTATTAGATGCTTTAATAGAAGATGCTGCAGTCATATCAGGAGTATTTCTGACATAATTTATGCCGGATGCGTTAAGATACGGTACCATTGCATCTGCTATAAGATTCATATATTCTTCTTCGTTGCCACCACCTGAATATGGATTGAATTCTTGTGTTGATGGACTTAAATATATTGTAGGAATAAAAATCGCCCTCCCTAGTCAGTTTATGACAAGGAAGGGCAATATGTTAATTTGATTTTGCTAATGAGAACTCTTCTGCTGTTGCCTTAATTTCGGAAGAAAACCAACAAAACAGCACTTCACCGAGTTCTTGATAGATTGGGTCTCCGTCGTGGCCGCAAAGCATAGCAAATGTTTGACCTATGCGACGTTCGATTTCGCTTCCCCTTCTATATGCTAAGTAATAAAAGGTAAATGCACCGGTGTCTGATGTATATTTGTAAATATCTTTATAATCTTTTTTTACTGTATCGAGAAAGCTTTTTTGAGCTACACCTGCAACAGTTTCATTAAGTAAAGAAGATTCGAACATAGCAGCAACAGTGAATGAAAGCAATAAAATTCTTTGAACGAACATATTTGCATCGGCATCTTCTACTGCATCTGAATAAGCGTTAGATGCAACCGAAAACTTTTTAGCTACACTAGAGCCGAATTTTTTAGCCGCAACTAAAGTAGCCTCAGACAAAATATCGTTTGTGGCTGAAGACAAGTTATTTCTTTTAATAGAGTCTGACGGGCGATTGCCAGCAATTTTAATATCGTTATCGTCGAACATCTTAATCACTCGTTTCGGTTTTAATTTGACTAAGCGCCTTTGCAAATTGGTCGGGACAAGATGTGTTTTTAAAACCACACTTTATGTCTTTTAATCTTTCAATGATATCTTCTACTTTCATTCCTTTACAAAGGGCAGCAATACCTTTTAAATTTCCGTTACATCCACCCATAAAGGAAACGTCGGTAACAATACCGTTTTCAATTTCAAAATCAATTTGTCTGGAGCAAGTCCCGTTAGTTTTATATGAATATCTCATTTAAAATATTCCTTTACTTATATCTAAATTTGTTGCTTCTTACAGGATGACGCAATTTGCGAAGTGCTTTTGCTTCAATCTGTCTGATACGTTCTCTTGTTACGTTAAATTCGCTACCCACTTCTTCAAGAGTATGGCATCTGCCATCGTAAAGACCGAAGCGAAGTCTAATAACTGCTTCTTCTCTTGAAGTAAGGGTTTTAAGAACTGCATCAATATCTTCATTTGTGATGGTCTTAAGTGCAGCTTCATCGGGCGCTAATGCATCGTCGTCCTTAATGAAGTCCATAAGTCTTGAATCTTCTTCTGGGCCTATAGGTGTTTCCATAGAAACAGGCTCTTGAGCAACACGCATAATTTCACGTATTCTTTCAACAGGAAGGTTCATTTTTTCTGCAATAAGTTCTTCTGTGGGTTCATAGCCGTTTTCGTGAAGAAGTTGGCTTTGAACCTTTTTAAGTCTGTTAATGGTTTCTACCATATGAACAGGAATACGAATGGTTCTAGCTTGGTCAGCAATAGCACGTGTTATTGCCTGACGAATCCACCAAGTAGCATAGGTTGAAAATTTAAAGCCTTTAGTATAATCAAACTTATCTACAGCCTTAATAAGACCAACGTTACCTTCTTGAATTAAATCAAGGAAGTACATACCACGGCCAACATATTTTTTAGCAATACTTACAACAAGACGAAGGTTTGCTTCGGTTAATCTTTGTTTAGCGTATTCGTTACCGTCGTTAATTTTGATAGCAAGTTCAATTTCTTCATCGGAACTTAAAAGAGGAACTCTACCAATTTCTCTTAAATAAACCTTAACGGGATCATCGAGCGACATATTGTCGAGATTCATATCGTCGTCAAGATTTTCCACGTTCATTTCTTCAAGCTTAAGGTCATCGTCGCTTGGTTCTTCGTCAAAATCGAGTTCGAGAAGTGGTGGTTCTTCGAAAAGTTCCGTTAAATCGTCGGGAGCATTTTCAAGCTCATCGAAAGATACTTCGGGTTCTTCTGTATCTTTAAAATCGATTTCAGCAACTTCTTTTTCAGTAAGTTTTTTGTTTTCCTTATCCATTTTTAATTCCCCTTTTTATTCTCTGCAATTTTTTGCATTTGAGTTACCCAATCGTCGCTTTCTAAAGAATTCGAGGACATTTCCTTTTCTTTCTTTAAAACAGATATACAATCCATTAACGTTTCTTTTGGCCCGTTTCCAATAAATTCCGAGTTTAAAAGTTTTATAATTAAACCAATTTCCCGATCTGAAAAACGATCCGAAAGGTTGCTAATGGAACAGTTTTGATTGCTTTTAATATCTTCACAAATAGCACCGAATATTCTGTTATTTAGTGATGTTACAAAATATGTTGCAACAGATTCAGTTATATAACGAATATGGTCGGGATGCTTTAGAAGTATAGAAATAATCATTTCTTCGGCAGCTGCAGCCGTTTCGTTACCCTGTTTTTCGGGGTTAACGTCGTTTCTGTCTATGCGCTTTTCTACAATATTTTTAACTTCCCTTTTCTTTTCTGCCACAGCTCTGCTCTTTTTAATTTGTGCAAGCTTGGTTACAAGGGTTTCTTTAGAAACTTCGTAATCTTTAGCAAGCTTTGCCAAATAAAGATCTACAGCTATAGGGTCATTATTAGAAGCCAAAATAGAAATGGCGCTATTTAAAAATTTAATTTTTGCTTCGGCCGATTCGGGTTCAATATTACCTGCTGCCTTCATTAACTTATATTCGGTTTCGGGTATTGCTGCTGCAATAAGCTTTTCGAAATCGGATGGCTTGTTCTTTTTAAGGAACTCATCCGGATCTTTACCAACAGGCAGTTTTAAAACCTTTACCGAAAGTCCCGTGGGTTCTAAAATTTTGAAGGCCTTTTCAACTGCAGCTTCGCCTGCAGTATCGGAATCGAAACAAAGTATAACTTCTTTTGTGTAGCGACTTAATATTTGTGCTTGTTCTTTAGTAAATGCAGTACCAAGTGGCGCTACAACATTTTTAAAGCCGTGCTGATGAAGTGAAACCGTATCGAAGTTTCCTTCAACTAAAATTATTTGTTCGCTACAATGAGCCTTTGCAAAATTAAGTGCGAAAAGATTTTGGCTTTTGTTGTAAACCAACGTATCTTTAGTATTAACGTATTTTGCAATAGTTTTATCTTCGGTTCTTCTGCGTCCACTAAAAGCAACTACATTTCCCCTAACATTTATAACGGGAAACATTGTTCTGTCGCGAAATCTGTCGAAGTAGGTTCCTTTGCTGCTTTTAGATACAACATCGGCTTGAAGCATATCTTCAAATTTAAAGCCTTTTGACCTTAAATGCTTGGTTAACGTGTCCCAACCTGAAAGAGCTACCCCAAGACCGAAAGATTTAACTGTTTCGGGAGTAAGACCTCTTGAAAGATAATAATCAAGCGCCCACTTGCCTTCGGGTTTGAACAGGTTGGAATAATAGAACCTTGCAGTTTCACGGTTAATTTCTAAAATTGTGTTTTTAAGCTGATGCAAAGTATCATCTTGCGATGATTCAACTACTGCTACACCTGCACGCTCTGCAAGGGTTTTAACGGCATCTATATAATCTAAATTTTCAATTAACTTTACAAAGGTGAAAACATCGCCACCTACTTTACAACCAAAACAGTAAAAGGAACCGTTTTCGGGATAAACGGTAAAGGAAGGCGTTTTTTCACCATGGAAGGGACAAAGACCAATAAGGTTTTTGCCACGACGTTTAAGGGAAATATAAGACGACACGACACTTTCTATATCGTTTTTGTATTTAATTTCTTCAATTATAGATTGTGATATTGCCATCTTTTCACCTCCCCTATTAATTTATTACATACCCCAAGATTTTGGTACGAATATATCGGTATATGTTTGAATTGCAAAATGGTCGGTCATGCCTGCAACATAGTCTGTAACGGCACGCTCAAGACCTTCTTCATTGGAAATTACAGCAAATTCTTTTGGCATTTTGTGTGGATTTTCCATAAAGTAAGTAAACAAGTTTTCTATTATTGCATCTACCTTTGTTTCTTCGCCTTTAGCTTTTGGATTACGGTAGACATTATCGAAAAGGAAATTGTGCAAACTATCAAAGGCTTCTTTAATTTCGCTATCCATAGCAACTTCGGTAGTGGTGTTGTTGATTACAGAAGTTACAAGTCTTGAAATTCTGTCGCCTTTAGTTGTGCCAAGTGTTAACTTAATATCAAACGGAATATCATCGGAATGAATGATATCTCCACGAACAGCATCGTCTATATCGTGGTTGATATAGGCAATTCTGTCGGATATTCTGACAACTTGTCCTTCGAGTGTTATTGGCTGTATGCCTTTTGTGTGGTTACGAATACCATCAAGAACTTCAAACGTTAAATTTAACCCCTTTAAGTTCTTTTCAAGTCTTTCGCACACTCTGGCACTTTGTTCGTAATGGGTAAAGCCAAACGAAGTAATTTTATCGAGCGTTCTTTCGCCTGCGTGGCCAAATGGAGTATGGCCTAAATCGTGTCCGAGTGCGATAGCTTCGGTTAAATCTTCGTTAAGGCGAAGCGCTCTTGCAATGGTTCTTGCAATTTGAGCAACTTCTAAAGTATGGGTCATTCGTGTACGGTAATGATCAGATTCGGGCGATAAAAAGACCTGTGTTTTATGCTTAAGTCTTCTAAACGATTTGCAGTGAATAATTCTATCTCTATCACGCTGAAAATCGGTTCTAATATCGTCTTTTTCTTCAGGCTTTTTTCTGCCTTTAGAGTTTGCCGATAAAACTGCATTGTTTGCTAATATCTGCGCTTCAATTTGTTCTGTTTTTTCTCTGATACAAGACACAAAATCACCCCTTTACTATATATATAGACAAAATAAATCAAAAAACCTTTATTTTTCTTTAAATTTTTTGTTTTGCATAACTATTTCCTGTTTTAACAGCAGAAACAGACGAAGAAAACGTATCTTTAAGTTCAAGCAAAAACGCTTCGCTGTTTGTTTCGGAAATAGAAAAATTGATTATAACATTTTCTTCAAATGTGGTTTCAACATCGGTAGCGTCGAACTTTTCAAGCATTTTTTCAAACATAGAAAGCTTGGAATATTCAATATTTACCGAATATTTAACACCCGGCACCATTAGATATTTTTGTGCAGCTTCCAGGGTATCTTTAGCCGATTTAGAATAGGCGCGAACAAGCCCACCTGTGCCTAAAAGTATGCCACCAAAATAGCGTGTTACAACCACGGTTACGTCTTTAAGTTCGAAGCCGTTTATAATATCCAAAATTGGTTTTCCTGCAGTGCCGTGTGGCTCGCCATCATCTGAATATCTCATACGGTTGTCTTCGTTTAAAACATAGGCATAAACATTGTGGCGCGCATCGCTATGAACCGAACGAATTTTGTCGATAAAAGCTACTGCTTCTTCGTCTGTTTCGGTATGCGCAACATAACCGATAAAACGAGAATGTTTTTCGGTAAACTGCGTGCTTATATCTTCGATTATGGTTTTATAGGTATGCAAAAATCATCCCACCAAACATAAAATATAAAGAAAAACCGCAACCACTTTTTTGTGGTTGCGGCAGAAAGTTGTTTATTTGCTATTAAAGACCAAAACGCTTATTGAATCTGTCTACGCGTCCGCCGGTATCAACAAGCTTCTGCTTTCCGGTAAAGAACGGATGACATTTTGAGCAAATATCCAAACGGATGTCCTTCTTTGTGGAGCAGGTTTCAAATTCTGCGCCGCAAGCACATCTAATAACTGTCTTTTCGTAATTTGGGTGAATTCCCTGTTTCATGCATTGCCACTCCTTTCCCATCTACATAGCCAAGTAATAATAACACAACAAAACCAAAAATGCAAGCAT
>JAFOFE010000028.1 GCA_017387475.1 Clostridia bacterium
AGGCTTGGTTGTAGTTTTAGCTTTAGTTTTAGCATTGGAAGAATATTTTTTAGGTTTTGTTTGTTTAACTTTATTTGTTTGATTCTTTTCTTTAGCCACTTATTTTCTCCTCCTTGAGTAGTTTTATGTAGTTGCTTATACTATACAACCTAACGTCATCATAATATAAGCATATATAGTCATATTAATTTTACTTATTTTAAACAAAAAGTCAAGGATAAGATAACACGACTATACAATTATATTATAGTTATATTCGCCGCAGTCTAAACATATTTTTGGATATTGAAAAAGATTTTGTATTATGTTATAATTTGTAGGTAAAAAAACTTGGAGGTATTATTTTGAGCAAAAAAGTTTTAATAACACGCGACAGCACAAGCGATTTACCCAAAGAATTAATTGAAAAATACAATATCAAAACCATTCCTCTTGGAATTACACTTGGCGATAGAACCTATCAAGACGGTATTGACATTGACCCAGACTTCATTTACAAATATCACGAAGAACACGGTGTTCTTCCTAAAACAAGCGCTGCCAACATTGGCGAACTTACAGATTTCTTTGCTCCTTTTGTAGAAGAAGGTTATGAAATTGTACATTTTGCTATTAGTTCCAAAATGTCTTCTACCTATCAAAACTCTTTGCTTGCAGCAGAAGAATTTGAAGGCATTTATGTTGTAGATACTGCTAACCTTTCAACCGGCGAAGCACTTCTTATTTTAAAGGCTGCAGAACTTGCCGAAGAAGGCAAATCGGCAAAAGAAATTCACGAAGAAATAACTGCTCTTGTTCCTTATGTTGATGCATCTTTTGTTATTGATAATCTTGAATATCTTCATAAGGGTGGCCGTTGTTCTGCGCTTGCAGCACTTGGCGCAAACCTTTTAAAACTTAAACCCTGTATTCAGGTTAAAGACGGTTCTATGGGCGTTTGCAAAAAGTACCGTGGCCGTTATATTCAAACCCTTGAAGAATATGTAAACGACAGACTTTCCGATACATCTGACATTGACCTTAGCCGTGTATTTGTAACACACGCAGGTTGCGATGATGAAATTGTAAACACTGTTGTTAACCTTGTTAAAGAAAAGGCAAACTTTGCAGAAGTTATTACTTCCCGTGCAGGTTGTACTGTTTCTTCTCACTGTGGCAGAAACACTCTTGGCATTCTTTATATTAAAAAATCTCCCCTTGTGTAACTGTCAAAAACGTGCTTGTCGGCATAATATAAGTCAGGGAGTATTTGACCGTTTCGGCGGTGGGCCATGGCTTATCTATAAGTAACCGACACAAGCATTCCCTTTTATATAAAAAAGGCATCCGTTTTCGGATGCCTTTTTGTTATTTATCGTTGTTTTCGATATGCTTATCTTCGAATACAGAAATTTCTTCTGCTTCTACATCGAGTCCTAAATTTACTCTTAATTCTTTATCTTCGTCGGGGTGTTCTTCGTAATAGGGGTCTATCATAAGTTCTTTAACCTTGGGGAAGATAAGAAGCTGTGTTAAAAGATGAATGAAGCCCGGGAAAACCATTGTTGCAAGCACTATGGAAACGACCCACGCGATGTAGTAAGGAATGAAGAAAAGCGCTACGCAAATTGCTAAAAGAAGAATTTCGGTAATGCCGATAATAAGGTTAGCTTTCCAGTTTACGAAAGCAAAAAGGAAGCAGTTTTTATAGATTTGCTTTAGGTTGAGCTTGAAGGTTATAAGGAGTAACCAAATGTGATACTTAATAAACCTGATAAGAATGAATAAAGCTACCGAGAAGCCAAAGCCTATAATTGAAAGGAAGTCTTCGCCGAACCAATAAAAGTAAATGGCGAAAGCATTAACAATGTCTACAACAGTATTTATAATACCTGCGACAAGCGCCTGCTTCCAATTTTTCTTTATGGTTTCGAAGAAGTCGGACAAGCCGAATGAATGCTTATCACGCGCAAGGTTTCTTGCAACATTTGTAATACCTGCTGCAGCAAGACCACTTGGAATAAGTAAAACGCTAAGGGCAGAATATACTGTGCCTACAATGAAAAGCTTCCAGAAATGGCGCCACCAAATTTCAAACAAAACGAAAAACGTTTTTTTCTTAGGTCCGTCTTTTTTTATTCCCGGACCGGGTTTATCATAACTAAAAAATCCACCAAATCCCATTTTTATAACACCATCAATTTATTTTTTATAAACTGCCTTTTCGTAAAGGCTAATGTCTTTATACGCCAATAAGTATGCGATTGTGCATACTGCAAGGGTAATTACGGTTGGCAAGAGCGCCAAAAACAGTGCGCCTGCGCTGATATTTTCTATAACAGCAGTGTTTCCGAAAATTAACTTTTGATAACCAAAGAAATGGTAGTTTGTAAAGCTGTATATTGGAAGCCCTATTTTGAAATAGCCTAATTTTGCAAGCACAAGGCATACCCAAGAAGCAAAGCTTAAACCTGCAGGGAAAAGACCAACTTTTAAGCCTTTTAGCATATCTTCGTTAGCTCGGCCACAGTTTACTGCGTTAAGGTCTGCTCTGCCCTTTTTGGTAAGGAATGAAGAAAGTGTTGCAACAAATAAAATAAGTGATACTGTTTGTGCTATTATATGACAGGCAATATAAGGTGTGCCTGAAAATTCGTTTGCAAATTCTCTGGTAACAACAACCTGATTTTTAGCTTCGGCTTCGGCTTTTTTGGTGTCGTCGCCATCGCTATAATAATGCTTGTATTCTTCTATTGGAGTTTCGGCTTCTTCGTTTTCGAATATTGCAGCATCGTACCCTACCATTTCGAGCGAAGCGATAGAAAACACAGCAATAAAAGAAAAGGTTACAAAAAAGCTCATTACAAGACAAATTATGTATTTACCTAAAAGGGCAAGACCAAACTTTAAGTTTTGCATAATGTTCCACCTTTAATTTATTCTTCAGCAATTATATAATATCTTACAAAAAAAAGCAAGCAGAGGTTGCACATTTTACCCCTGCTTAACATTAATTTACAAAAAGTTTATAATTAGCGCAGTAATTACTGCAACTGTTATTGCTGATACCGATATTAAAATAGCTCTTTTTTTAGCCTTTTTTCTTGTTATTCGTTCCCTTAAGCTAATACTTGGCGAAATACTGTTGGAAAACTCTATGACATACTCTTTTGCCCTTGTATTTAGCAGTTCGGGTGGCATATCTTTTTTGCCCGGCGCTACAAAAAGCAAAACTTTTTCGAAATATTTATTGCCTGTATCGTTTATTTCAATTATTTGTTTATTTACACCCTTTACCATAATAACCTCCTGCTTGGTTTTCCTTTATATTTTTAACAAAATTTAGCAAATTTATTCATAAATTATTCTTTAAAATATTTGCATTCGTGTTTATATTGTAGTATAATAACGTATATAATGGGGAAGAAGGTGGAAACAATATGAAGGTTGATGCAACCGTAAAAAAAGAAACCATATATATTGCCTCTTGGTGTGCTGTTTTAAGCCTACTTATGCAGGCTGTTTTCTTAATTTTAAAATATTGGGATTGCACGGTTTTACTTGGTAATCTTTGGGGCTATATTGGCGCTGTTGCCAACTTCTTTTTAATGGGGCTTACCGTTCAAAAAGCTGTTACCAAAACTGAAGAAGAAGCAAGAAAAACCATTAAGCTTTCGCACACGCTTAGAAGCATGTTTATTCTTATAGTTGCAGTAATTGGCGTTTCTGTCCCTGTTTTTAATATGTGGGCTGCAATTATTCCACTACTGTTCCCAAGAATTGCAATTTTATTTAGAAGTTTTAGCCTAAAGAAATAAGAAAGGGGTTTTAAAGGGTGGTGCTTATATGAAACAAAAAAGCATCGGCTTTATTGTGGCAGATGTCATTTATATTTTAATGATGATTCTTCCCTTTTTAGCTGCAATTACGCTTAAAGTGTTAACAACACCTTTAAGCGACGGTGTTGAAATTACAGGCGCTAGAATTTTCTTTACAATTCCAATGCCTATTCAAGACCTTTTAGTTACCGAATCGCAAATAAATTCGCTTTGTGTTATGATAGCCCTTTTTGGTCTTTGTTTATTCCTAACCCATGGGCTTAAAACTAAAAACATTAGTGTAAGACAACACCTTGCCGAATGGATAGTTGAAAAGGTAGACAAGTTAGTAAACGACAGTATGGGCAATTATTTTATGAACTTTGCTCCGTTTATTATTGCTATTCTTGCTCTTTCTGCATTTTCAAGCTTTACCTGTCTTATAGGTTTGTTCCCACCAACTTCAGATATTAATATAGTTGCAGGTTGGGCAGTTTTAGTTTTTATTTTAATTACCTATAACAAGCTTAAATGTGGTCCTGTTCATTACCTTAAAGGTTTTGCAGAGCCTGTTGCCTTTTTGGCTCCTATAAACTTTATAAGTGAATTCGCCACACCAATTTCTATGGCGTTCCGTCATTACGGAAACGTTCTTTCGGGTTCGGTAATTTCGGTGCTTATTGCAACGGCACTTCAAGGACTTTCTAACCTGGTTTTAGGTTGGCTACCCGGTTTCCTTGGTGAAATTCCCTTCCTTCAGGTAGGTATTCCCGCTGTATTATCCATTTATTTCGATGTATTCAGTGGTGGTTTACAAGCATTTATTTTTGCCATGCTTACAATGATGTATGTTGCCGACGGTTTTCCAATGGAAGAATACTTCGCACGTAAGAAGGCAAAACAAGATAAACAACATTAAAACGGAGGTTTTTTATTATGTTAGAATTAGCTATTGGTATCATTCTTGGTGGTTGCGCTTTAGGCGCAGGTTGCGCAATGATTGCAGGTATCGGCCCCGGTATTGGTGAAGGTAATGCTGTTGCTGCTGCTTGTGAAGCTATTGGCCGTCAACCCGAATGCAAGGGTTCTGTTACAAGCACAATGCTTATGGGTTGCGCTATTGCAGAAACAACAGGTCTTTATGCACTTGTTATTGCAATTCTTCTTATATTCGTTGCACCCAACCTTTTAGTTAATGTACTTCTTCGTGCATTGGGCGCATAAAGTGAGGAATAAGTAATGCAGAATTTAGATGTCATTTCTGTCAATATATGGCAGATTTTGATTTCTCTTGCAAACCTTACAATACTTTTTTTCATTGTTAAGAAGTTCCTTTACGGACCTGTTAAAAAGGTATTAAAGCAACGCCAAGATGAAATTGATGTTCATTACAGCGCTGCTAAACAAGCCGAAGATGAGGCCTTAAAGAACAAGGAACAATACGAAACTGCGCTTATGGGTGCTAAAGATGAGGCTGACACCATTATTAAAACAGCAGCAGAAACAGCCAAGCGCAGAAGCGAAACAATTACCTTGGAAGCTGAAGAAAAGGCTAGTCGCATTTTAAGGCAGGCTGAACAAGATGCCATTTTAGAGCGTGAAAAGGCTGCCGACAGCATTAAAAGAGAAATTGTTGAGGTTTCAAGCGAGCTTTCTAAAAAGCTTATTGAAAGAGAAATTAATACCGACGACCACAAGGCTTTAATAGATTCGTTTATTGAAGAAATAGGTGAAGGTAATGAATAATGTAGCGCAAGAGTACGGCACTGCCCTTTTTATGCTTGCAAGCGAAGAAGATAAAGTGGCAGAATACCGTGAAGGCTTGGCCGTTTTTAAAAAAGCATTTTTAGACGAGCCCGACTATTTGTCTTTCATTTCTTCCCCCGGTGTACCACTTACACAAAGACTGCAGTCTATAACTACGGTCTTTTCAGGTTACACTAACGAAAATGTATTAAACTTTATTTTACTGCTTTGCGAAAAGAACAGACTACAATGTTTTAGCGAAGCTGAAACAACCTTTGAAGCTTTATACGATGCTTCGAAGCGTATACTAAACGTTACTGTTAAAAGCGCTGTTGCTTTAAGCGAAGAACAAAAGTCTAAACTTGAAGCCAAGCTTGAGAAAAACTACAAATGCAAAATTGATGCAAAATATGTTGTAGATTCTTCACTGCTTGGCGGCGTTATTATTGAAGCAGACGACAATGTTATTGACGGTTCTTTACGCCACCGCATGCAGAAGATTAAGGATGTGATTAGCAGATGAACATTAGACCTGAAGAAATTAGCAGTGTTATAAAAGAACAAATTAAAAATTATAAATCTAAACTTGAGATGAACGAAACCGGCACAGTAATACTTGTTGGCGACGGTATTGCCCGTGTTTACGGACTTCGTGCTTGTATGGCAGGCGAACTTTTAGAGTTTGAGGACGGAAGCTATGGTATGGCGCAAAACCTTGAAACCGAAACGGTTTCGGTAGCTTTACTTTCCGACAACAACAATATCCGCGAAGGTTCAACCGTTAGACGCACAAACAAGGTATTATCTGTTCCTGTTGGCGAAAAGTTGCTTGGCCGTGTTGTTAACGCGCTTGGCGTTGCCATAGACGGAAAAGGCCCAATTGATACAAAACTTTCCCGACCAATTGAATCGGAAGCACCCGGAATTATCGAAAGAAAGAGTGTATCCGTTCCACTTCAAACAGGAATTAAGGCTATTGACAGTATGATTCCTATTGGCCGTGGTCAGCGCGAGCTTATAATTGGCGACCGTCAAACAGGTAAAACCGAAATTGCAGTTGATACTATTATTAACCAAAAAAATTCTGATGTTATTTGTATATATGTTGCAATCGGTCAGAAAAACAGTTCGGTAATACAACTTGCAAACAACCTTGCAAATGCAGGTGCTATGGAATATACAATTATTGTTTCGGCTTCGGCTTCAGAGTCGGCTCCACTTCAATATATTGCGCCATATTCAGGTTGTGCTATGGCAGAATATTTTAGAGAGCAAGGTAAAGACGTTTTAATTATTTACGACGATTTATCTAAACACGCAGTAGCTTACCGTGCGCTTTCCCTTCTTATTCGCCGTCCTCCCGGACGTGAAGCATACCCCGGCGATGTATTCTATTTGCATTCCCGTTTGCTTGAACGCGCAGCCTGTGTTGCACCCGAATACGGTGGTGGCTCCATTACTGCCCTACCACTTATTGAAACACAAGCAGGCGACGTTTCGGCATATATTCCAACAAATGTTATTTCTATAACCGACGGACAAATATTCCTTGAAACAGAACTTTTCCATTCGGGCGTTATGCCTGCCATTAACCCCGGTATATCGGTTAGCCGAGTTGGTGGTTCAGCGCAGCTTAAAGCCATGAAAAAGGTTTCGGGCGAACTTAAGCTTTTATATTCACAGTACCGTGAACTTCAAGCTTTCGCACAGTTCGGCAGCGACCTTGACGCCGATACCAAGGCACGTCTTGCACTTGGCGAACGTATAGTTGAAGTATTGAAGCAAAGTCGTAACTCCCCTGTTCGTGTTGGTTGCCAAGTTGCAATTATTTATGCAGTTATAAATGGTTACCTAAACGAAATTCCCGTTTCTAAAGTTAAGGAATATGAATTTTCACTTTACGAACTTTTAGAAAACAAATATCCCGAATTCCTTAAACGTATGGAAGAAGGCTATTGGGATGATGAAGATATTAGAACCCTTAAATCTGCCCTAGCAGAAATGCAGAGGTGAGTTTATGGGAGCTGATATTAAAAGTTTAAGGGTCAGAATTAAAAGTGTCAGTTCTACACAGCATTTAACAAAGGCAATGGGGCTTGTTGCTTCTTCAAAAATTAGAAAAGCTAATTTAGCCATGAGCAAAAGCCGAGAATATTTGAACACGGTACTTGATACTGTAAACGAACTTACGGCTGTTAGAGAGTGTCAGAAAAGTCCTTTTATGAAGGAAGAAACTTCTGATAATTTAAAGCTTATAGTAATTGCAGGCGACCGTGGTCTTGCAGGTGGATACAACGCCAATATTTTCAGGCTTATGCGAGATTTTGAAGATGCAGACGTTATTCCTATTGGAAAACGAGCCTGCGAAAAATACGGAAAACAGGTTGTTTTAGCCGAACATTTTTCTTACCGTGATGCCTATGCTCTTGCAAAACAATTGTGTGAAGAATTTGCCCTTGGCAAGTTTGGAAAACTTGGAATTGTATATACAAAATACCATTCTATGATGTCGCAGGAATCAGCTGTTAGATATGTTCTGCCCTTACAAAAATCGGAAAGCCAAAAATCTGTTGGCGCTATTTTTGAACCCGACGAACTTACCGTTTTAAATGCGGTTGTTCCCGAATATGTAACAGGCGTTCTTGTTGCCTGTGTAAAAGAAAGCGTTGCAAGTGAAGTTGCTGCAAGACGAGTTGCTATGGACTCTGCCGACAAAAACGCACAAGAAATGCTTTCTAACCTTAGTCTTGAATATAACCGTGCTCGTCAAAGCTCAATTACACAAGAAATTACCGAAATTGTTGCAGGCAGTGGTTTATAGACTTTATATTAAAGCAAGGAGAATGACATTATGTCTAAAAAAGCAAACGGAACCGTAGCGCAGGTAATGGGACCTGTTGTTGACGTATCCTTTGAAGAGGGCACTCTTCCCTCTATATACAATGCCCTTACAATGCAAAACGGCGATAAAACCTTAACGGTTGAAGTTGCACAGCACATTGGCGACAATGTTGTACGTTGTATTGCTATGTCTTCTACCGACGGACTTCGCAGAGGCACACCTGTTGTTGATACAGGTAGTCCTATTAGTGTTCCCGTTGGCCGTGGCACGCTTGGCAGAATTTTTAATGTGCTTGGCGACACCGTAGATAATAAACCATACGAAGAAGACAGCGAAAGATGGAACATACATCGTCCTGCGCCAAGTTATAGCGAACTTTCCACTTCTACCGAAATACTTGAAACCGGTATTAAGGTTATAGACCTTATTTGTCCTTACTCTAAAGGTGGTAAAATTGGTCTTTTCGGTGGTGCCGGTGTTGGTAAGACGGTTCTTATTATGGAACTTATTAACAACATTGCAAAACAGCACGGTGGTCTTTCTGTATTTACAGGTGTTGGCGAACGTACCCGTGAAGGCAACGACCTTTATAACGAAATGACCGAATCGGGCGTACTTGCTAACACAACACTGGTTTACGGACAGATGAATGAGCCACCAGGAGCCAGAATGAGAGTTGCTCTTTCGGGTCTTACTATGGCTGAATATTTCCGTGACGAAGAAAAGCAAGATGTACTTTTATTTATAGATAATATTTTCCGTTTCACTCAGGCAGGTAGTGAGGTTTCGGCACTTCTTGGCCGTATGCCTTCTGCAGTTGGTTACCAACCTACACTTGCAAACGAAATGGGTGCTTTACAGGAAAGAATTACATCTACCAAAAAGGGTTCTATTACATCTATTCAGGCAGTTTACGTGCCTGCCGATGACCTTACCGACCCTGCTCCTGCAACCACATTCGCACACCTTGACGCTACAACAGTACTTGCACGTGGAATTGCTTCACAGGGTATTTATCCTGCCGTTGATCCACTTGAATCTACAAGCCGTATTCTTTCCCCTGAAATTTTGGGCGAAGAACATTACTTTGTAGCAAAAGAAGTTCAGCGTATTCTTCAGCGTTACAAGGAACTTATGGATATTATTGCAATTATGGGTATGGATGAATTATCGGATGATGATAAAATGCTTGTTGCACGCGCTCGTAAAATTCAGCGTTTCTTATCGCAACCCTTTGATGTATCTGAAAAGTTCACAGGCTTTGAAGGTAAATATGTACCATTAAGCGAAACTATTCGTGGCTTTAAAGAAATTATTGAAGGAAAACACGACGATTTACCCGAATCTGCCTTCCTTTTCGTTGGAACCATTGACGAAGCTGTTGAAAAGGCAAAGAAGGTGGCACGATGAACACCTTTTTACTTGCTATATCCTCCCCTGAAGGCGATATTTTTAGAGATAACGTGCGTATGATATCGTTAAGAGGCGCCGAAGGCGACCTTGCTGTTATGGCAGGACACATTCCATTTGTTACTACCGTAAAACCCTGTAACGTTAAAATTACGTTAGAAGACGGCAGTGAAAAAATTGGAAAAGCCGAAGGTGGCATTCTAACGGTTGGAAGCGATATGGTAACACTTCTTTCGGGCAGCTTTACTTTTTAGGATAAGTTTATGAAAATTGTAAAAAACGCAGGCAATATTGAACTGCACGAAACCGAAAACTTCGTTCTTGCGCAAACCCTTGACTGTGGTCAGGCTTTTAGGTGGCAGGAATTAGAAGAAGATTTGTGGCAGGGTGTTGCTTTTGGAAAACATTTAAAAATTGGTGCTAAAGATGGCGTTATTACCCTTTATGACACCACCGAAGAAGATTTTTATGAAATTTGGCAAAACTATTTTGACCTTGAAAGAGATTACCCCGAAATTTTAAGAACACTATCTGCCAATGAAGTTTTAAAAACTGCAGGCGAATATGCTTACGGTATTAGAATTTTAAGGCAAGAACCGTGGGAAGCACTTTGTTCGTTTATAATTTCGCAAAACAATAACATACCCAGAATTAAGGGTATTGTAGAAAGGCTTTGCGAAAACTTTGGCGATAAAATTGCCGACGGGTTTTACTCCTTCCCTTCTGCCCAAAAGATTGCTTCTTTAACACTTGAAGATTTAGCAATACTTCGCAGTGGGTTTAGGGCGAAATATATTCTTGATGCAGCTAAAAAGGTGGCTAGTGGCGAAATTGTACTTGAAGAGCTTCGCAATATGCCACTTGATACTGCAAGAGCTGAACTTGTAAAAATTTATGGGGTTGGCGAAAAAGTTGCCGACTGTACGCTTTTATTTGGGCTTTCACATATTAACGCATTCCCAAAAGACGTTTGGATAAAAAGAGCAACACAAAAGCTTTTTGACGGTGTGTTGCCCGAATGTGCAACCGATTATGCAGGAATTGCACAACAGTACATTTTCCATTATGCACGAATGACAAAACTTGAAATATAAAAAAAGACCTTGCAATGCAAGGTCTTTTTTTATTTGGTTGGAATTATGAACTTTTTAGGTGCAGACAAAACATCTTCGTTACAGGAATTTAGTGTTTTTATTTCATAGGCGCTACTATTATAACGGCGTGCTATATCCCATATTTTTTCGCCTTTAGATGCAAAGTACAACACGATACCACTTTTTCTGGATGTTGCATTTTCAAATGTTTCGTCCTTTACTATTTCGGTTAAAACATCGGTTTGAACGTTATCGTAAATAGAAACGGTAATATGTGGTTCTGCTGCAACCGAAACGGTGTTAGCGCCTGTTATTGTATATGAACAATGTGAAACCTTAATATCGAAAACAGCTTCGGGATTTTTAAGCTTTTCTTCCGATTTATAGGTGTATTCAAAATCGACAGGTCTTTCATAACAATTTGGCACACCTTCGGTATCGTAGGTTAGTAAATTTACAAGCAATATACCACTAATTTTTAGTGTACCGTTTTCGAATTTGCCTGTATAACCTTTAACTTCGCACCACATATCTATAACCGAGCCTATAGCGCCATCGGTAAATTCAAGGTTTTTCTTTGCAATAAATTTATCGCAGAAGGTTTCTTTTAATTTTTTAAAGGTTATATTATCCTTTTTAAAAGCATAGCCACCCGAAGTTGCATAGGCATCTATTATGGTTGGAATTTCATCTTCGCAATATGCTTTTACTGTAACTGCAAGTTTAAGGGATGCAGTAAAGGCACGAATTTCATCGTCCCCCATAATTCTTGGGGCAATTTCACAAAACAGAACCTTAACTTCGGCATCGCACTTACAACCGTCATGAATTCCGTTTGTATCTATAAGTTGGCTAAATGGAAAACTTTCTTCGAAGCATTGTGGGCGTGTACCTTCTACCGAATGGTATAAGATATAAACCTTTACGCTACCCTTAACCATTACCTTATTGCCCATAATTTTTGTTTCTTCTATTAATGCTTGCGCATTGCTGCGAATAATACATGCCACTGCAGGCTTGGAATTGCCTAGTGTAATTTCTTCTTCTACTACAAGGTTCTTTTCGCCAACGGCAATAGGTGTTGTACACTGTGCAATACCTTTAAGTTGTTCTATGTTTTTAGCATCGATATCGCATATCATTTCTTTTTCGGTTTGCCTTTTTACGCAAATATGTAGGTTTGCCCCTGCAGCTAGATTAACCGAATTGTCGCCCGTAAGCTTTGCCGAACATTTTTCGTCGGTTACCTTTACCAAAACTTCGCCACCAGAAAGGTCTGCATTGCTTTGTACGGTTTTAGAGAAAAAGGCTGTATGTTCGTGGCCTGCAAGACAGTTTTCACTATTAATATATATAACCGAAATACATACTGTGCCTTCAAGGGTTACCGTTTTATCGGAAACATATTTTGTGCTAACGGTAGTTTTAGAACAGCATTTAATAATTTTTTTAATTTCTTTTTCGCCCGTTATATGAACTGTGTCTTCGGCAAGCATTTCGGTTAGGTCGGTAAATAATAGTTCTTCGGTTTTTACTGTATGTTTTGTAAGGTTTATCTCCATCATTTATTCTCCTTTTATGTTTTAGTTAAGTATATGAACTGAATTTTAAAAATATGAAAGCACCGAACAAATTCGGTGCTTTTATGTATTACTAGTTCTCTACCTTTTTAACCTTGAATATCATTCTTAAAATTCCACTAAGAAGCTTTGGACTTTTAACAAGAACTACCTTCATAAACAGCCTCCTATCGACAGTTTTTGTTTAGCAATAGTCCCATTACAATAAGTGATGCCGAAAGCAGAACCACCAGCCATCTCAGAGGAAGAAAGAAGGCCAACATCACACCTATTGAAAATGTAATAATGAAAAAACCGTTTCGGTTTGCTTTTCTTTTTCTGATATGACCACCACCTTTTTATATTGCCTAATACATTATACTTAAAAGCTTAAAAAGTGTGAAAAAAAGTGAGTGCATTCGCACTCACTTTTTAATGTTCCAAGCTTTTAAATCTTTTAATTCTTCATAAATGGTAAGATAAGATTTATACCTTGTTTCTTCAATTTCGCCTGAATTTACTGCAGCGCATACGGCACA
>JAFOFE010000029.1 GCA_017387475.1 Clostridia bacterium
GAAAAGAAGTTTTTAGTGGCGCCAGTCTTAACATTCACCACAAAAAGCAAGATAACGCTATTATTGCCAAAGGTTTAAATGCCGACGGTGATATTATGTTTGCATGCAAATTGATTTACAATATTAGAAAAGAAAACGTATAAAAATAAAATTTGTAGAGGCTGCTGCATACCTTACCCACAATATAAAGAGCGTACTCACGCAGGTCCAGGCGCTATTGCAGTTGCTTTCTTTAAAAAATAAAAACGCCCGTTGGGGCGTTTTTTACCTTTCTTGACAATATTTTTTCAATTTGGTATAATTTAAACATTAAAAGTATGGGGGAAATTATGGATTTTCAAAAGACTGTGGTTTACCAAGACCTTGAAGATATTTATGTTTTATGCATACGCAAGGTTATTACCGAAGTTTGTTCAGATTTGTGGAGAGCAAATCCCGAAGGCGCTTTTGGAACTTTTAAAAAGTACGATATAGAAAACACAAAGGCTGTTAACGAACAAAAGATTAAAGAAAAAAAGGAAGCCGAAGAACTTTTAAGAGAAGGCAAAATCGAAAGCATTAATTACGATAAATTTAAACCCATTGTTGCAATTACTTCTAAAGCAAAAAGTTTTAAGAAGTTCGATTTTCAGGCTTGCAACAACACCCTTGCTTACATTGAACCCGTATATACCGAAATTGCAAATAAATACCGTTTTAATACCGAAAATTTTGTAAACACTTCGAAAGAACTTTCGAAACTTCGCAACAAGTTGGCGCATCCCGACCCTAATGATTCCCCTTCCAAAATTGTTGGTTACCAAAAAAGCTGTATTAACTATATGAACTTTATGTTTGGTATGGGTCTTGACAGCGTTAAAAAGGAAGACGGAAGCACATATTATGAACAGTTCCAAAAAAATTACCTTGAATATATGGAACAGTCGTTGCAGCGTTGGTATTATCTTACCGATTTTCTTGATTTGAATTTTTACGATGCTTCTCGCTTTTTGGAAGTATGCGCAAACAACAATATTAAGGCCGATAAAAAGGATGCAAAATATTTGTTTTGCACATCTAACATTGATAAAACAATTGAAATTTTAAAGAACAGTTTAGCAACCGTTGGCGATAACATAGTTAAAGCCGAACCACGTGTAGTACAGCAAAGTGCACCTGCACAAAATAAAAAGAGCTTTAAACTAATATATGCTATTATAGGTGTTGCTTGCGTACTAGTAATATCTGGCGCTATTGTTTTGTCTTCTGTTTTACCAAAAGTTATTGACATTGTTGGTGGCAATAATTCTTCTGAAACTACCACAAACACTTCTTCAAAACAAGCTACCACATTAAACAATGATACGTTTATACCAGACGAATCTAGTTCAGATATAACTTCAAGCACTGTTTCGGAAACGTCTTCGACCAATGAAAACACCGAAACTAATCAAATTCCATCTAAACACGAGCAAGCTGTTTTAGCGTTGCAACATGCTAGCGATTTAGCCCTTCGCAACAGTACACTTAATGTAAGCGTTGGCGACTATATAACACCACCCCCTGCACTTGTTTGGGATAATGTTACTATATATTCGCAAGACACAAGCATTGCTATTGGCGAAGGAAGCCTTGTAAGAGGTGTTTCCGCAGGCACAACATATATAATTGTTGAAAGCGAGCTTGGAAGTGCAAGTGCATTTTGCGTAGTTGTTAAATAAAATATTAAGTTATAAGTACATAAAACACCAAAGTTTACGGCTTTGGTGTTTATTTTATTTTGTAAATTTTTAAAGGTTCTATTTTCCATTGCATTAGTTTTTTTATTATGTTATACTAAATTTGCAAAAGTTAATTTTTTGCAAAAATTTTAAGGAGAAATAAAATGAAAAAAATAATTGCACTTTTAATGGCAACACTTATGTTAGTATCTTTTGCTGCATGTGGCGCAACTACCGACGACGCCAGCAGCCAAATGCCAAACGATGAAGTTTCAAGCGAAAGCACCGAAGCTGCAACCGTTGGACAAACACTTTTAAGCGCATTTAAAGCTGACAACAGCGGAACTGCAATGGAAGTTGCTGAACGTTTAATTGGTAACGAAATCATTCAGTTCATGGGTGGTGCAACGCCCATTGAAGCAGGTTTACTCAGTGGTTTCGACAACACCGAAATCAAAGGTTTCAAAGATGGCGCTATGTTCGCTCCTATGATGAGCTCTATTGCTTTTGTTGGTTATGTTTTTGAACTTGAAGACGGCGCTGATGTTGAAGCATTCAAGACCACACTTAAAGATTCTGCTAACCTTCGTTGGAATATCTGCGTAGAAGCAGAAGAACTTATTGTTGAAAACGAAGGCAACAAGGTATTCTTTATTATGTGCCCCAAGAGCTTTGAACAACCCGAAGCTGAAGACGGCGCAGGCGATATGGGCCTTACCGAAGACGATATGGTTCCTGCAGAAGACGGTATCACATTAGAATAACAAACACTTTCGGCACGGCATTTGTCGTGCCTATTTTTTAAGGGGAAAATATGCTTTTTTCTAGTACATTGTTTTTATTTTATTTTCTGCCCATAACCTTTTTACTTTACTTTGTTTCGCCAAAAAAGTTAAAAAACTTTACACTGCTTATTTGCAGCTTGTTTTTTTATGCTTGGGGCGAGCCAAGGTTAGTTCTGCTTATGATGCTAACCGTATTTTGTGGTTATATATTGGGCATTGTTACAGAAAAATTTAATAAATACAAAAAAATATTTTTAGCCTTTTCTGTCCTATTAAGTTTAGGCTTTTTAGCATACTTTAAATATGTTGATTTTTTTATTAGCAACATAAATTCAGCGACCGGTCTTTCTATTCCCCTTTTAAACGTTGTTCTTCCCATTGGAATTAGTTTTTACACATTCCAACTTTTAAGTTATAACATTGACGTTTACAGGGGCGATGTTCCTGCGCAGAAGAATTTTATTGACCTTGCTGCATATATTTCCCTTTTCCCGCAGCTTATTGCAGGCCCTATTGTAAGATATAGCGACATTGCAGTTCAACTTCGCCACCGTACACACACCATTAGCAAAACAGCACTTGGGGTAAGACGCTTTGTGCTTGGACTTTCTAAAAAAATTCTTATTGCTAATACACTTGGTGAACTTTGCGAAATTTTTAAGGCTTCGGGTGATAAGAGCGTTGCGTTCTTTTGGCTTTACGCCGTTGCATTTTGTTTGCATATTTATTTCGATTTTTCGGGTTATTCCGATATGGCTATTGGTCTTGGAAAAATACTTGGTTTCGACTTTTTGGAAAACTTCAACTACCCTTATATTTCCAAAAGCATTACTGAATTTTGGCGCAGGTGGCACATATCTTTAGGCAGTTGGTTTAAAGATTACGTGTATATACCACTTGGTGGTTCAAGGGTTAAAAAAGGCAGACTAATATTTAATATTCTTGTAGTTTGGATGCTTACAGGCTTTTGGCACGGTGCAGACTGGACATTTATAGTTTGGGGTCTTTACTTTGCGATTTTATTAATTATTGAAAAGTCTTTCCTTTTAAACTTTTTAAATCGTTCCAAAATAATTAGCCGAATTTATGTTTTAATTTTAATTGCTATTAGTTTTGTTATATTTAATGCAGCTTCCCTTCCCGAAGCCGTAAGCTATATTGGTGGAATGTTTGGCTTTGGAAACTACCCACTTATTTCTGCCGAAACTGTATTTTATTTAAAAGACTATTTAGCAATTTTATTACTTGGTATTATTGGCGCAACACCTATACCAAAAATGCTTGCTTCAAAAATTGGCATAGCAAAATGGGTAGAACCTATTTTTATTGCGCTGCTACTTGTTATTTCAACGGCTTATCTTGTAGACGGTTCGTTTAATCCGTTCTTATACTTTAGGTTTTAAGGAGGGAATAAAATGAAAATTCAAAATTATTTGACCATTGCTTTATCGGGTTTATTTGTTTTATTCTTTTCTGTTTGGTGCTTTTTTGGAAGCACTCCCGATTATTCCGAAAGTGAACGAAGACAGCTTGCCACTATGCCTGAAATTTCGTGGCAGAGTGTAAGCTCGGGCGAGTTTGCAAAGAAGTTTGAAGAATATACTACCGACCGTTTTCCACTTCGAGATGGTTGGCGCAGTATTAAGGCGTTTTCAAGGCTTACCTTGTTTATGCAAGCAGAAAATAACAATATTTATGTTAAAGATGGGCATATTTCAAAACTTGAATATCCTATGAACAAAAATATGTTAGATTATGCAGCTAATCTTTTTAGCAAGCTTCAGCAAAAGCATTTTCCAAATAACAAAGCGTATATTGCAATTATTCCTGATAAAAACAAATATCTTGCTGAACTTAAATTTGATTACGATGAGTTTTACAATTATATATACAGCAAGATGCCCTATTGCACACCAATAAAGATAGATGAATTTTTATCGGCTGACGATTACTATTATACCGACAGCCATTGGAAGCAAGAACGAATTACCGACGTTGCAAAACACATTGCAAACAGTATGGGCACCGACATTCCCGAAGAATATGTGTTATTAAAATTAGATACAAAATTTAAGGGTGTATATGCAGGACAGTCGGCATTAAAGGTTAACGGCGACGATATAAATTACCTTACAAACAGCGTAATTGAAAAGCTAAAGGTTACGGGCGCCAGCGCAGTTTACGATATGAAAAAGGCCGAAAGTAAAGACCCTTATGAGTTTTTCCTTTCGGGTAATCAGCCACTTGTTAAAATAGAAAATGTGAACAGTGGAAATTCTAAACGATTAATTGTATTCCGTGATTCATTTGCATCTTCTATTATGCCTCTTTTAGCACAGAGTTACAGCGAAGTAGTAATGGTTGATTTAAGATATATGAACTCGGCTATATTAGACCAATTTGTTGATTTTGAAAACAGCGATATTTTGTTTTTGTACAGTACAAGTGTGCTTAATAATTCAACTTCTATGAAATAGTAAAAGGCTCTGTAAACAGAGCCTTTTTTATTTACACCTAAACATTAACTAGTACACAACAAAAAAGTAAGAAAAATCAGTTAAAAGTTAGAAAAATTAGTTATTTTACTCTTTTCACCTTGAAAAGCATTGACTACGCTAATGTACACCACTATAATATTTCCGTAAGATAGTTATTATATATTATAAAGGCTTTATTATAAGGTGATATTATGACACAAGGTGTAAAACTTTCGTACAACAAGGTTGTTACGCTTGGTTTTTTAGTGTATTTTTTTAGTTACGCCATGCGACTTGATTATGCAGCAAGTCTTGTTGCAATAGTTAACGATTTAGGCGTTACAAACACAGCTGCGTCGGTTGCTATTACAGGCAGCTTTATAACATACGGTCTTGGACAAATTGTCTTTGGTATTGTGGGCGATAAGCTTTCCCCCGTTAAGATTATAACCATGGCTATGTTTGGTACTGTTTTGGTTAACCTACTTGTTTCGTTTTGTTCGAACATTGCACTTATAACTGTACTTTGGTGCTTTAACGGTATTTTCCAAGCTATGATTTGGCCTCCGCTTTGCCGTTTTGTTGCAGAACAAACAACCAATGACCAATATTCAAACGCAATTACTACGGTTGGTCTTTCTGCTTCGGTAGGTACAATTTTCGTTTATTTATTTGTACCCTTTATTCTTAGCAACACCATTTGGAGAAACGTTTTCAGAAGTATGTCGGTTTGTGGTGTAATTATACTACTTATATGGATATTATCAACCCGTGGTGTGAATATTTCAAAAGCAGAAGTTAAAGCGCAGGTTACCGAAAAAGAATACTCTATTTTCAAGGTAATTGCAATTGCAGGCCTTGTACCCATCTTCTTTATTATAGTTCTTCAAGGAATTTTAAGAGATGGTATTCACACCTGGCTTCCTTCAATGATAAATGCAGAGTTCAGCCTTTCTGAATCTTCTTCGGTGTTAAGTACAGCTGTTCTTCCTGTTCTTAGTATTGCAAGCGTTTTAGCATCTAACTTCTTCTTTTTAAGACTTAAAAACGAAATTAAAACTGCTTCTATTATTTTCACGGTTGCAGCATTAGCTACCATTCCACTAGGTCTTGTATCTAATCTACCTGCGTTATTATCAATCTTCTTGGCAGCACTTATTTCGGGTTGTATGCACGGCGTAAACCATATGGTTATATCGCTTATTCCAAGAAGATTCCATAAATACGGACTTATGTCAACATTTTCGGGTATTCTTAATTCCTTTACTTATATTGGTTCTGCCCTTTCTACCTATGCTTTCGCATCGGTTTCCGATAACTTCGGTTGGGGTGCTGTAAGAGTTCTTTGGTTAATTATCGGTGTTGCAGGTGCTTCACTTTGTATATTTAAACTTAAAAGCTGGAACAAATTTATTACACAAAAATAAAAACGACATAAAAAAATCGCCTCACATTGTGAGGCGATTTTAATTTTGCAATTAAGCCTTGTTAACAGAACCGAAGAGTTCCATTTTTTCCTTAACGGTTGCTTTGATAGCTTCAACGCCGGGAGCAAGGAGCTTTCTAGGATCGAAGCCTTTGCCTTCCTTGTCTTTGCCTGCTTCAATGTAAGCGCGAGTTGCTTCTTGGAATGCAAGCTGACATTCGGTATTAACGTTGATTTTAGAAACGCCAAGAGAGATAGCCTTCTTGATCATATCGGCAGGGATACCTGTACCACCGTGAAGAACTAAAGGCATTGTGCCGGTGAGTTCTTGAATTGCAGCTAATGTTTCGAAAGAAAGACCAGCCCAGTTTGCAGGATACTTACCGTGAATGTTACCAATACCTGCTGCGAGCATTGTGATACCAAGATCTGCTACCATTTTGCATTCTTCAGGATCTGCACATTCGCCAGCGCCTACAACGCCGTCTTCTTCACCACCGATAGAGCCAACTTCAGCTTCAAGAGAAAGACCGAGTTCGTCGCAGATAGCAACGAGTTCCTTTGTTTTTGCAATGTTTTCTTCGATGGGGTAATGAGAACCATCGAACATTACAGAAGAGAAACCAGCTTCGATGCACTTTTTAGCGCCTTCGTAAGAACCATGGTCTAAGTGGAGAGCAACAGGAACGGTAATTCCGAGTTCGTTAATCATACCGTTAACCATACCTACGATGGTGGTATAACCACACATATATTTACCTGCGCCTTCGGAAACGCCAAGAATTACAGGAGAATTGCATTCTTGAGCTGTTTGAAGAATGGCTTTGGTCCATTCAAGATTGTTGATATTGAATTGGCCTACAGCATATTTGCCGGCCTTTGCTTTGTTAAGCATTTCTTTTGCAGAAACTAACATAACTAAACATCCTTCCAAATAAATTTTCTACCTATTATAATATAACAAAAGGCATTAAAAATCAAGAGATAAAATATTAATTTTCTTCGGGCTTGGTTTCAAGAAGCTCGGGATTTTTAAGATAATTCCTAAGTTTTCTGAACGCCATAGCGAAATAGCTTCCCGAACAGATACGTTCGTCCATAACAACGCCTATTGGCATACATTTTTCAAGCACAATTTCGTCGCCCTTTTGTCTTGGGACATCACGGTTTTGGCCAAGTGCGAAAAAGACGCTTGTTGTGCCAAATTCGTAAAGGTGATGATAAATGTAATTGGTTCTGATAGATGCAAGGTTGGTTATTGTAAGACCTGCGTGGAACGGGCTTAAATCGATAATAAACTTTGGTAATAAACCGTGTTTATCTAAAAACTTAATAAGCCAAACGCCAACCGAAAGAAGACCCGGTATTGAAAGCAAGAATTTAATCATTCTGTCGGTGTTGTTGACAGAAGATGTAGATTCGTTTGCTGCAATATAAGCATTCATTTTATCGTTTACTTCGAAGATAGTATCGTCTAATTCGAAATTAACCTTTGACATAGTTGCTTCTTGGTTTTTGATATCTCTTACAACTACCATTGCAACCGGAAATTCGTTTCTTTTGTAAATTCTTTTATTTACAATGAAATGATTAAGTAGTGGGAATTCATAAACTGTTCTGACATAAGCTGCTGTAATAACGCTTAAGTGGCTTAACTTTATTCCCTCTTGACGTTTTTTCTTTACGTACTCGTGAATAGGTTCAACAGGAATATCGACGTTTATCATATTCATTGCGTCGTAACGTTTATCCATTATATACGGTACAACGGTGTACATTGGGTCTGCGTTTTTTACTCTTTTCCCATCGGCTCTAAATGCCACGGCATTTCCCCCGTTCATAGTTTATTAACAAATTCATTTTACTACATTTTTTAACAAAAAGCAACATAAAAATAAGTGTACGCAGGGTAAACAGCGTACACTTATTTGTGTAAATATATTAAGCCGGAATTTCGATGTTTGTGAACACTTAAGGCTACGCCAATTCCACACATAAGGCAAATAAGCGAGCTTCCTCCTGCCGAAAAGAACGGCAATGTAATACCTATAACAGGTA
>JAFOFE010000030.1 GCA_017387475.1 Clostridia bacterium
GGGTTTGTTGTCTTATAAACATCGGTTGCTGTAAAGGTTGTGCCGGTTGCATCAGTTGGGGTTTCAGCTATAACCGTTGTAACAGCGCAAGATAAAATTAGAGCTATTGATAGAAGTATTGCGGTTAATTTCTTCATACAGTTATGCCTCCTTTATTTTTTTATGCTTTTTAATTAAAACGACAACTACAACGCCAGCTATAGCAATTATTACAATAGATGTAACAATTACAAAAATTAAAATATTTTCATTGCCGTTAGTGAATAAGCTTGATTCAAATGCCTGAAGTTTTCCTAATTCACCGTCATTTCCTGTGGGAGTAACTTCAATATCGTCGAAGAATATATCGCTACCTTGTGAGGTTCTGATAAGCAGATAAGGAGTATTAGCGACAAAGGTATATGTGTACTGTTTCCACTCTCCCGCAATTGTTCCGCTAAATTCAAATGCGCTCTCAAAGCCTACAACATCTGAGTCTACCTGTGGATGATTTGCGTGTAAAAGTTCAACCAAACCACTTACGTTGCTTTCTTTTGTAGTCATCCAGAAGGATATTGTATATTCTTTTCCTATTTCAAGAGTATTTTCATAAGAAAGCAAGAAAAGCGGATTCATGGTAGCATCTGCTTTACAACGCATAGAAGCTACGCCTGAATGCTTATATTTTGTGCTGTATATAGTAGAGCCCGGCGCAAGTCTTTCAGCACCTTCGTTTACATCGTATTTTGGATCGATATTCTTTTCGAAATCCACTTTAAATCCAAGTGGTATCCACTTAGCATAAAGCACAGCGTTTTGGTTCGGGAATACATCTATTGAGAAAGGGCAAGTCAGGTCGGAAAAATGATACCATCCGCCAAACGCATATCCTGCACGTGTAGGTACGGGAAGTTTATCCTCTGAAATTGGAGTATAGCCTGCGTATCCGTATATTGATTCGCATTTTGTTCCTTCAAAAGATGCAAACGAAATAGTAATTTTTTCTGCTTCACGTTTACTTGTATATTGTTCTGCATTTTCAAAGCATCTAAGCACAGGTGTTCCACCGTTAACAGTAAGCCAAATATTATTAAAATCTAGGCCTACCATATATTTAGGTGCAATACTTCCCTGCATTAACTTAAGCCCGAGTTTTTTAACTCCTGTTGACTTTCCACTAGAACCATCTACATATACGTTAGCAAAGTTACCGCGCGAATCAAATCCATAATTTAGTCCAATATTATCTCTGTTAGCTGTTGCAGCATAGCAGTTTTTAATAGTTAAATCATCGCACCAAGCATTGCCTACAAGGCCACCAAAAAATTGTTCACCAACAACTGTACAAATAGAATAACAATTTTCCATATAAAGAGGTGCACCGCATCCACACGCTATACCGCCTGCGAAATAGCCTTTAACATATACATTTTTACCAACAAAGCATTCTCTGAATATTGGCATATCGCTTGTGTTTGTTCCGTCGTATTTATACGAAACAAGAGCATTTATAGCCGCAGCATAAGTGTGATTTTTTGCATCTCCTACGTTAATTATTGTAGAATCTTCAACACCTAAACGTTCAATAACAACGCCTTCTGAAACTACCGGGAACAATGCTGTATAGGTCGCATATTCAGTATCGAAATAAAGACCTGAAACCACGTGTCCATTTCCGTCGAAATATCCCGAGAAAACAAGCCAACCAGAAAACCATTCTTTTGCATTCTTTTCCCAATCACTTTTTGTTGTGTCATTAAGTTTAATGTCTGCTGTAAGCTTATAATAGTTACCTTTACTGGTAGATGAGTTAAATACAAGATAAGCTAATTGTTCAGGTGTTTCAATAAGATATGGGTCTGCTTGTGTACCACTACCACCTGCATATCCAGCAGAAAGCTTACCTGACCAAACTCTGCCTTTTACGCCACTCTCTGTAATGCCTACGCCTGCAGGTATAACTCTTATGTGTGGTGTGTCATTATCAATAACATACCAATAGTTCCAGTCAAGTTCAGTCATATTCTGCTTTGCAGCAGTACCAAGCATCTGTTCTTTAGTCAGTGCAATTGTACCTCTTTGTTCGGTAGTACCGTATATTGCCACACGATAAGTTGGAATAAGCTTATCTGCTCTGAAGTTCTTTGGTCCTACTGAATAGCAGTTATAAACCTTATAATCGGAAGACCATATATCGCCTACAATAGAGCCAAGCTGTTCTTCGGGACCTGAATTTGACAAATTTGCAGTTGAATAACTATAACAAATAATTAGTCCTCTTGCGCCACCACCGATAAGTCCACCTACGGTTTGGCCCTTAATAGTAACGCTTTCATCTACAGAACATCCCGTAATTTCGGCGTAGTCTTTGTCGTTTTCGGATTTAATAAAACCAGCAATTGCACCTGTATATGCTTTTCCTGAAATGTTAGAATGACGAATGTGAATATTTCTAATGGTTGCAGAAGTGGTGATGTATGGGAAAAGTCCTGCACCACCCGAAGCAAACCACTCGCCATTATATTCAGCCGGTGTTTCATTAATATTAATACATGAAATGGTGAAACCGTTACCTTCAATATAACCGGCAAAGGCCATAGAATTATCGCTGGTGAAATACCATTCTCCCGTAACCTTAATATTGTTTGTTAATTGATAGTATTTATTTTTTGTTTTCTTGCTTTGTACAAGATAACGAAGTTGTTCTTCGTTTTTAATTAGATATGGGTCAGCTTCTGTTCCCTTTCCGCCGCCATAAGCTAAATCGTCAAAAGAAGGACCATAGTAATCGCCAATATAGTCTTTAAATATTTTTAGCTTAGGTGTTGCACCTACACAAACTTCGAAAACATTTTCGAAATCTAGTCCTGACATAGAAGTTTTTGCAGTTTCGCCATACAGTTCTTCTGTATTGTCATAAACTGTCCAAACTTTAGAATCGTTAGGTGCGCCAGTATCGGTATAAACATTTTTAATAAAATCGTCTATTTTAACACCGTCACGAAGTGCACCACCATCAGAAGAATTATAATTCCAAGCGGCTGTTGTTTTGTGACCTGGGTCTGTAACATTATATGGTCTAAAGCCTATTGAATAGCAATTTTCAATAGCATAAGCGGTAAGCCAAGACGTGCCTATTATACCGTTTTCAAAAGCTGCCTTTTTCGAATTAATTTCAGCCTTAGTATAGCAATTATTGATACTTACAGTAACTTCTGCGCCTTTTGTTGAACATCCTGCATAACCTAAAATACCAGATGCATCTTCTATTCCCTTCACTGCTACACTGTCGTCGGAGAAGCAGGCAGAAATTGTCTTTAATGTTTCTCCCTTAGACATACCCACAATGGCGCCTGCATGAACACCAATTATGTTTGAATTGCATACACCAATGTTTTTAACGCTACCTGGTGACTGAAGAACAGGAATAAGGCCAACGGAATAGTCATCGTTATTTTCGGGATACCAAATTCCGTATACAATGTGTCCGTCACCGTCTAAATTACCTTTAAAGTTTTTAACCGAAAGCCATTCGTTATTAGAGCTATTAGTTGCCCAATCGGAATTAGATACATCATTAAGGTATATATCGTTCGAAAGTTTATAGTATGTACCTTCAACAGAAGCTGCAATTGCAAGTGCTAATTCGCTTCCTTTAGAAATGACATATGGGTCTGCTTCGCTACCGGTTCCCTTTTCGAAACTAGCCGCAACCATTCCATTCCAATAACCGAGTTCTTCTTCGGTGGGAGGTTCAGGTAAAGGATTTTTATTGAATATTCTTAATGCAGGAAAACTATTTGTTGTAGTCCAAACTTTAGCAAAATCGAAACCAACCAGTGTTGTTTTGGCATTAGTTCCCTGCATTTCGCTAGTATTGGTAAAGAGTGTCCAAACTTTAGAATCGTTAGGTGTTCCAGTATTGGTATAAACTTGCTTAACGAAGTCGCCTATTGTAAGACCATCTCGATATGCGCCACCATCTGAAGAATTATAATTCCAAGCGGCTGTTGTTTTGTGACCTGGGTCGGCAACGTTATATGGTCTTGAGCCTATAGAATAGCAATTTTCAATTGCATAAGCGGTAAGCCAAGACGTACCTATAATACCGTTACCAAAAGCAGCCTTTTTGCAAGTTATAGATGCTGTTGTGTAACAATTATCAATGCTTATTGTAACTTCTGCACCTTTTGTTGCACATCCTGCATAACCAAGAATACCAGCAGCATTCTCGCTGCCTTCTACTGTTACACTTTCATCAGAGAAGCAACAAGATATTGTCTTTAAGGTATTGCTTTTACACATACCAACTATTGCGCCTGCAATTTGACCAACAATTACCGAGTTGCAAACGCCTATGTTCTTAACGCTGCCCGATGACTGAAGCACAGGAATAAGTCCTACTATATAGTCATCGTTATTTTCCGGATACCAAACACCATAGACAATATGTCCGTCACCGTCAAGATTTCCTATGAAATTTTTAGCAGAAAACCATTCGTTGTTTGAAGAATTAGATGCCCAATCGGAATTTGATACATCATTAAGATAAATATCGTTTGAAAGTTTATAGTATGCGCCTGTTGATGAAGCCGCTATTGCTAACGCAAGTTCACTACCCCTAGAAATGATATATGGGTCAGTTTCACTACCTGTTCCCTTTTCAAACATGGTAGCAACTTCTCCGTTCCAATATCCAAGTTCATCTTCTGAAGGAATAACCGGTTCAACGTTAAACACTCTGAGTGCAGGGGTCTTATCGGTAGTTATCCAAACGTTTGAAAAATCGAAACCAACCAGTGTTGTTTTGGCATTAGTTCCCTGCATTTCGCTAGTATTGGTAAAGAGTGTCCAAACTTTAGAATCGTTAGGTGCGCCTGTATCGGTATAAACATTTTTAATAAAGTCTGCTATTGTAAGACCATCTCGATATGCGCCACCATCTGAAGAATTATAATTCCAAGCGGCTGTTGTTTTGTGACCTGGGTCTGCAACATTATATGGTCTTGAACCTACTGAATAGCAATTTTCAATAGCATAAGCAGTAAGCCAGGATGTGCCTATAATACCGTTTGCGTTAGCTGCGGTCCTTGCTGTGATAGTTGCTTTTGTATAGCAGTTGTCAATACTTATGGTAACTTCTGCGCCTTTGGTTGAACAACCTGCATAACCTAAAATACCAGATGCCGCGGTGCTACCATTTACTGTTACAGTATTATCAGAGAAACAGTTAGAAATTGTCTTTAATACGCTACCTCTAGACATACCGGAAATAGCTCCTGCCAAGTCGCCGACAATTACAGAATTACATACACCGATATTTTTAACTGTACCATAAAGCACGGGTATAAGTCCTACTGTGTAATCGGTATTGTTTTCGGGATACCAGATACCATAGACAATATGTCCGTCGCCATCTAAATGGCCTTTGAAATTTTTAACCGAAAGCCATTCATTATTTGTGGTTTTAGATGCCCAATCGGAAGCTGATATATCGTTAAGATATATATCTGCCGAAAGTTTATAGTGCGCGCCTTCAACAGAAGATGCGATTGCAAATGCTAGTTCGCTTCCGTTAGAAATGATATATGGGTCATTTTCACTACCAGTTCCGTTTTTGAAAGATGTGGCAATGGTTCCATTCCAAATATCATTTTCATGCCCTGCAAGAACATATAATCCGCAAAAAGCACCTAAAAACACACTTATCGACAGAACTATCGATAAAAGTTTTACAAGGCTGTTATTCTTTATAAATAAGCGGCTCATAAATTTGTCCTTTCTTTATTTTCTATCAGCATAAAGTTCCGAATCATCGGTGCTATCAATATAAAGCTTACCTACTCCGTCTTTTTGATAAACACGAATATAGTCTATGTAATAACGGTACGGAAGCATGTTGTGATTGTTCTCGATTATAGGTCTCGATGTCAAAGAATCAGTTGCGAAAAGATGATTATTGAAAATAAGATATATCGGCTCATGAAAACTTGACATGGTTTCACGTTTATCGTATGTCTTTGTAATATCAAAAGTCTGATAGGGTTCGCCATCTACAGACATAGTTATAGTTTTTGACGTCCATTCAAATCCGTAGGTATGGTATTCGGTTGCTTGTTTTTCACTATCTTCCCACGGCCATTCATTTACATCTATATAACTAACAGCCATAGCATCTGTCTTATCACCATACCATTTTATAAGATTTGGTTTGACGATATTGTCACCAAACACTTCAAATATATCTATTTCTCCTAAGAAGGAGTTCGGATTACCTTCAACCTTTAAAGATGCATCTGTCTTAGCCCAAAAAGAAGGCCAGGCACCAGAGAAAAGCGGTAAACGCGCACGTATTTCAGCATATCCGTAAAGGAAATGCATCTTGTTCTGAGTTGCAACACCATAAGGTACGCGATATTCCGTTTCAGCTCTCTCAGGATTATAGAAACGCAACGCATGTAATTTAAGTCTGCCGTCGTTTACGTCAATAACATTTTTATCGTAAGATACTTCTATCTTAGTTGTTCCACCCATGTGTAACCCGAAGCTCCACTTTGTAAAATCAACGTCCGAACCTTCAAACTCGTCTCCCCAAACGTATTTATATCCGTCTAAAGCAGTAGAAGAAAAGTCCGTTTCAAGTTCAAATATAGTTGCCTTACCATATTCAGGCGCAGTGCGAATATATTTATGAACAGCAGAATTTAAAGATACGCTGTGACCTGCAGAAAAAATTAAATCTTTACCGTCTAGATATACCTTAATTTCTCCCTCTTCAAGTTCACCATCAATTTTTAATACAATTTTATTATCTTCTGTAGAAGAACTTTGTATCTTGAGAGAAGCATCGACATAATACTCCTTTAGAATTTTTGCAGAATCATTCAATTCCTGTGGAGCAACAATAACGTATCCTTTGGGGCCATCCCAAGAAACAATATCATATTTAAAGTCTCCATCAGTATCAACAAAATCATTTACGCTAACCACATTTTCAGCTTGATATGGCTCTCTTGGCACAAATGATGAAGTCGAAGATACATCCGTATTGTTTGTGCATCCTGCAGCAGTGACAATTATAAACACACAAAAAATCAATACTGCAAGTTTTTTAATTTTTAACAACTTAACATTCTCCTATCTTTGAATATTAAATAATGCCTTTTTATTGAGGATATACAAGTTTTTCGTTATTACCTGCTCCTATCGTAAAACGATAGATTGCAGAAGACGACACCGACATTACGTTGAAACACGCTTCGGCTTCAGAGTTATACTTACGTGAATAAACACGCCAAGGTAACGCTTTATTATTAAGTCCTCCGGCTGCTAAAGCCTCATAAGTCTTGACTGACGTTCTGCTAACATTTGCAGAGGAAGTACAAATCTGATACATGTCTATCTCGCTATCATAATGAGAAAGCTCTACATGTGTGTGTCCTAAATGCCAAGAAAGAAGTTTTCCGTTTTTACCTGCAAAATCAGCATTTACCGAAACCGGATTTCCCCAGATATCAGTAAAGTTTGCTGTGTATGCTTCGCCGGCACTATAAGATTTAATAACATTGCGAATATCATCGCCGAACCAAATAGTTGTTCCATATGAATTTGTAGATTTATCCATACCCATATGGGAAACAAAGACAGCATCATAATCTGTTGGAAGTGTGCCAAGCGCATCTTCAGCAAGCCAACGAACTTGGTCAGCCGAGTAACCCCAATAACTATTACCGGTATGATATCTAGCGCTATCGTTAGTTCCCGCACTGTTTTTTACAGGCATTCCGTCAAGAAGTCCGTCGCCATCAAGGTCTCCGAGAACATAACCGTCTTCGTCGTATTTTGCTTCATAATCGATAGAGTCTAAGCAAATTACACGAGTCTTCTTATTATCGAGATCGTAATAGAAATATTTGGAATTTTCGCGTTTAGATTCGTCATCTTGAGAAACCATTACACCATTTCTGTTAATGTAACGATTTATAACCATATTCTGCCAATCAAGGTCGGTTATAACACATTCTTCATAAAGGTCTTTATTCGTATTAGAACTTGAATCAAGATGATAAGAGTTATCGTCATGATTTCCTGCAACAACGAATACCGGCTTTATACATTCAAGCAAAGGATCGAGTGCTGCTCGTGTCCAAGATTCATATTCCCCTTTAGAAGTGAAGCCACCGTTAGTTATGTCGCCACCAACTACAACGAAATCGACATCATCGTTCTCGTTTGCCATTTTTGTAATAAGGGTCATTTGATTACGAATTGCATTTTCTTGTGATGTTGACGAAGCAATATGCACGTCAGTAATAAATATGTAGTTAACAGAATCTTTACCGACAGCGCTTACTTGTTCGGAAACTACTTTTGAAGTAATTCCACAATAAAGTTCATCCTTGGTTCCTGCATGAACAAGATATTTAGATTCAGCAGGAACTTCTATCTTGTCAAAATCAGGACGTGATGAAAAACAAAAATATGCATCTTCCGTAACAACATTATTGCTCACTACCGAAATTGCTGTAAATGCACTATTAAATGCAGTAACCGTGTAATCCGCATCCTCAGGTAAAATTGTTCCTGCCGGCAGATATACATAATAATTTGTTAAGTCGGCATCTTCAGGAATGATATTAACTGCATCGGGAATATCTTTTACCGAAATTGTAAGTATGTCTGTATAGAACACATCACTGTTTGAAAGTTTAATGTAACCACGAACGGATACTTTATAATCGTCATTTGCATCAAAACCGTTAATATACGCAGAATAAATTGTTGTACCTGTAACAGGATTAACGTTCCAATTATTCTTAACGTCTGTCTGAGCAAAATGGAAAACTCCGTCTTTATCTGCGTTTTCAAGATTAAGCGCAAGGTCAAGTTCTTCTCCCTTTACTATTACACCGTGTTCTGTAATAGCGTATTCGTTACCTGCCATAAGCACCTTGTTTTCATCTTCTCCGTAGTATGCAAACATAAAGCGAAGTGCATCGTCGCCGTTTGAAATCACAGATTCAACACAAACCGAATCAGTTACAGATGAAACAATTATTGTATCGACAAAAATTGTTGCTTCGAAATTCGAAGTGAGTTTTGCTGCAAGAACAGAAGAATCTATTGCACCATCGGCAGTAAGAGTAACAGATGCAGCTGTCCAGTCTTCCGTTTGAGTAAGATATGCTACGCCAAGCACATCAACACCATTTGATACCACTCCGTTTGCAAGTCCTATGCCAAAAGTTGCTGCGTTATCTGCCTTATATACGAAATCAATTTTATAAGTCTTACCTGGAACAACATCTAACTCATGGTCATTTTTAATTTCAAAAACGGCGCTTGCATTGGCAGTAAGTTCAGCTTTTAAAGACATTGAACCTGAATTTGCTGTTTCGTTAGTGATAACCGCGCCGCTAAGGCCTTCCGTTCTCTGAGTGTAAGTATCAAAGCCTACAAACATTTCCTGATTCTTCAGGCTAACAAACGGTATATCTGTTACGCTTTCACAGTAAAAATCAAGGTTGTAATTTCCGTATTTAAGTTCTGCAGGGGCAGTGCAACCTTGGTCTGCAAACCAATTTCCATAAAGTTTTGTGGTAACTCTACCTGTAGAATCGTATGTAGAATAATTTTCAGCACTGTATTTTTCAGAAATATTAATTTCGTCTCCGGGTGCACCTACATATGTTTCTTGAAGTGTGTATGTGCCATTTTCTTTTACATAGAAATTAGCTGTGGTAACCTTTTCGATAGTTACATAGTCAAGGTCGTAGTCAAGTTTATGATAAGGCGCATATAAGCCCATATAAAGACGGTTTGATACTAATCCACTGGACTCGGTTTCATACGTATCAGGTGTAGTAAAGTAGGCCTCTAGTTCAACAAAACCATCTGTTTCGGTAAGTCCGGACACCAAATCATAAAGCGGAGATGCTGTAGAAGCATCAAATGATTTCGCACCTACACCCGAACCGTAATAATAAGTGAAGTTAGCAGTTGTTCCGTCAGTATCATTAATTCGAATACGAGCAGTAACCTTATAGGTTGTAGAATTAGGTAGAATATTATAATCGTTCTGACCTATTGTGGTACCTGACACACCGTTATAGGTAGGTGTAAAGTTCCAGTTTGCATACCAATAAGAAGAAGCTGAGTGATTATAGAAATGCAGCATTCCGTCATCTTCGTCTTCAGGGTCGCTAATAACCGTGAAATATGGAACACCCGAATTTTCACCATATTCAGAGCCTGTTGGAACAAAGGTATTCTGTCCGGATACGATTTTGTAATCATCTTTATCAAACTCAACTACACGCTTCCATTTTTCATAAACGACCTTGAGTCCGGTATAAATCAAATCGTTCATATTACTTGAACGGTCTGTAAGAATATTTTCGCTGCCTGACGACATATCATAATATGCCATCAACGCTTTATCGCTGTAGTTGGTATCAGTTAAATCAGAAAGAATTTCATCTTGTGTTCTTAGATCTGAGAAAAGAGCAACTGAATAAAGCTGTGTAGACTTTAGATATTGAAGGTTTCCTTCTCTAAGGTCTCCGCCTACAGCCATAACGTTTGTGAATACAGGTGTCGGGTGTTTTACCGCGCCGGCATCGTATGTTTTAAATTTGCTTAATTTTGGTGTAGAGCCTTTAACTGTTTCAAAGGTAGACTCAAAATCAAGACCAGACATACTATCTTTAGCGAGTTCACCGAGCATATCTGCATTTGCAACAAAAGTGCCTCTTGAGCCTGTATCAGAATAGTTGTCGTAAACTACTTCTCCATCTAACAAGGTATTAGCCGACGATGCACCACCATAAAGTTGAGAACCAACGGTATAACAATCGTGAATTGAATAATAAAGCTTATAAGCAGAGCCTATAATACCGCCATTTACTCCGGTTGCAGCAGAATAACAGTTAGATATTTCAAGAACTGCGGTACCACTGCTGTTTTGAGCATATCCGACAATGCCGCCTGCATACATACCGGACACATTAACGTCTGAAGCTACAAAACAGTTTTCTATTAAAACTTTACCTGTTGGATAGCTAGATGCAAGCAGACCACCTGATATACCGTTTGAAGAAACAATCTGTGAGTTTGCTACACCCAGATTCTTAACGCTACCGCTATGAACTTTTAAAAGGCCTGCATTATACGGAGCATTTTCTAACGGATACCATAATCCATAAACAACATGACCATCTCCGTCAAGATGTGCATTGAATATAGAATTGTTATTAATGTTAAACCAAGCGTTATTTTCTTCGGATGCTTTCCAGTTTTCGTCTGAAACATCGTTAAGATAAATATCGTTTGTTATCTTGTAATATTTATCAGTTTCGGGATTTTTTACCGAATATAAAAGTTCTGCACCATCGGTAATCAAATATGGATTGCCTTCACTTCCGTCACCTTCTGCAGGTGCGCGAGAAGTTCCATCCCAAA
>JAFOFE010000031.1 GCA_017387475.1 Clostridia bacterium
CATTAGCAAACTCTGCGTCGGAAACATAGTATGTTGGGCCTGCAAAGCCTACAAAGGCACCTGCACCGTTGGTTGCGTTTACATACGCATAATCGACACCGAGTTTTGAAATATTAACGGTTGTTCCACTATTAACATGTGGTATAAGTCCACAACCGTAGTAACCAAAGACCTTATCGCCCGAAACATTGTTATATAGACCATAAACCACATAACCGTTACCGTCAATTGTTCCTTGGAAGTTCTTATTTTCGTACCAAGTATTTGGTGTGTAGCCTGCTTCTACTTCGCCGGTAGACCAATTAATTTTGGTAATATCGTTTAAGTAAATATCCGATGTTAATTTGTAATAAGTATTTGCGCCACCACCATTTGAAATAGCGTATGCTAGTTCTTCGGCATTTGAAATAAGGTATGGCTTCATCATTGTTCCACTACCCTGTGGAGCAGTTGTGGTTACACCATCCCAAACACTGATTTGTTCTTCGTTTTCATCATCGTCGGTATATAAAAACGAAACAAGATTAGGATAAGTTTCGGTTGCGATATATGCATTAGATGAATTTAAGCTTGGCATTTTAGACGCATTTTCAAATACATCGGTGCCTTTCATATTTTCGGTGGAAATTATTGTAACGCCTGCAAGCACGGCATTTTCTGTTGCAGCATAGCAGTTTGTTGCAACCATATAATATTCAGATTCGTTGAAACCTGCAATAGAGCCTTTAGCGTTATAACAATTGCTTATTAATACAGCGTTAGGGTCATCCCAAGCAAGACCGATAAGACCCGAATAAAGCGTTCCGTTTTCTGTTGCTAATGAATAGCAGTTAGAAATATTTGCACCTATAGCATTCCTTGCATAAGCACGGAAGGCAGACGCTGTTGCTGCATTGAGATAAACGTTTTCGCCTGCATAACAGTTATCCATTGTAAGATAAGTGCCACTAGGCGCAGCAGCAACAAAAGCAGATGCGCTTGTATCAATATGGAAATAAGTATAATCTACTGCCAAGTTTGTAATTGTAGTTTCGGTGTTTTCGGCAAGCACAGGGATAAGTCCTGCGCCACTTTGGTAGGCGCTATACGAAGCAGGATTAGCATTATAATAAAGCCCGTAAACGCTATGTCCGTTTCCGTCTATTGTGCCTTGGAAAAAGTTTGAAACACTATATCTTTCGAACCACTTGTTCGGTGTGTATCCGTTTAGCGCTTCGCCTGTTTCCCAATTTATATTTTCAATATCGTTAAGATAGATATCTTTTGTAAGTTTATAGCGTTTGCCTTCGCCACCGCCATTTTTAACGACATAAGCAAGTTCTTCGCCGTTTGAAATAAGGTATGGTTCTGCATTAGTACCATTACCCTTGGGCGCAGTTAAAGTTTTGCCGTCCCAAACGGTATAGCTATTAGTTAAAAGAGTATTTTTTGTGAAGTTAACAATTGTATTTGCATATTCGGTGTGCGCCGAAAGGTCGGGGTGGCCTGAACCACCATTGCCGTTATAGGAAAGCGCAAGGGCATAATATCCGTTATCGGCGCCACCCATTTCGGACACTACAGTTTTAATAATATCGTTAGCTTCGCTTGTAAGCATACCGTAAAGCCAAACAATTTTAGCATTGCTGTTTTTGTTTCGAAGCAGCGCTATCATATCCTTAAAGCTATCTTTAAGGTCTTCTTCTGTAAGGTTATATCCCCTACTTGCATCATCGTAAAGCCAAACATCGTTAGTACCAAGTGAAACATAAATTATATCTGCTTGGCGAGAGAAAGAATAAAGGGTGTTTTTATCGGAATAATATCTGGAATAAGGGTAAACATCGTTCATAGACGGCGATGAAGAACCTGCTCCTGCCCAATTTAGTCCCGGAATCGCAGTTATACCCGATTGCGCTACAATAGACCAGTCGGCACCAAGTTCTTTAGCTGCAAGATAGCCCCAGCTTCTTGTAGCATCTTGATAAAGCGCATCTTCACCCGAATCGGATCCTCTGCCTGTGGCTATATTTCCTTGGCCTGCAGCTATAGAATCGCCAACTATTTCAATTAAAAGGTCGTTGTTTTGGGGTGCATCTAATAAATTACCGTTTAAAGTAATGCTATTTACACCAAACGCGCCCTTGCTTGCTTGTGTTTGTGTATATATTTCAAAGGTATGTTCGCCTTCTGTAAGGTTGCTTGCAATTTCGAAAGTGTATTCGCCAACATTTGGCATATAGAAGGGATAGTTGGTAGTGTTTTCTACCCAAGTTTCAGCATTGTTGTCTGACGGGATGCGCGAGTCGGCATACTGAACCACACCGTCTACTAAAACGGTGAAATAAATGCCACCCATACCACCACTTTTTGCCACACGGGTTGCAGTTAAGATAACCGAAACAGAACCCGAACAATTAGCCTTAAATTCGATACCCGAAGCCGAATAGTCGATTAACAGCATACCGTCTTTTACTTCGGTTCTGCCTTGTGTTTTATATTTACCTTCCATTTGAGTTATGGTGTAGGTTGCAGTATTAGCAAACACCTGAATTACACCCCCAAAGCAAGTAGTAAAACAAATAAGTAGCGCAAGTATTATGCTTATGATTTTTTTCATAACAAGCCACCCTTTAATAATTTATACATAGTCATAATAACATATATATTTACCAAAAACAACCACAAAAAAGTTGGTTTTTTGTTGAAAATATAAAAGGACCATTTGCGAATGGTCCTTTTAGTTTATTTAATTATTCGTTTGCGAAGTGATGCAGAATCTAACGCAGCTTCGAGCTTGTTATTCTTATTAGTATCGGCCGAAGTGTTTTTGCCTTTTTCACCGTTAAGAATAAGATTTTGTTCAACAAGGTCAAGTATATCTACAACACCATCGTTGTTGATATCCCCTTCGATATTTGTTTGTGGATAATAGAGTTTTTCCGTAATACCTATGCCAATGCTTTGTTTATATACAAATTCACGACAAACCGACATAACGTCGAATGCTGCTTCGCTTTCTGTGCTAGCTTCGTGGCAATTGCTTAACCAGTTAAGATTTGGGTTCCAAGCAGTAGGTCTTCCCGGCGCTCTGTTTGCGCCAACTTCATCGTAGTTGGAAGATTCGGTATTAATTTGCCAAAGCTTAACATCGTCTTCGTAAAGCGCTAGTTCTGTATGGGTATGACCAAACTGATAGGAAAGTATTTTTGAACTATTGTTAGAATAATCTACATTAATGCCAATTTCGTTGTTCACATAGGAAGTGTTGTTTTGGAAAGCTGCAATTATTCCACGAAGAGCTGCGCCATTTTTAACACGGTACTTGGAATTGGTATTGTCGTCTATTCCTTGATGAGAAATAAACACATAGTCCCAACCTTCGTCGGCCGTTAAGGCTTCTTCTACAAGCCATTTAAGCTGTTTTGCACTATAACCACGGTAGTTAGCAGAAGTATAGTAACGGTCGTGTTCGCTTTCGGAAAGGCTTGCATCACGAAGGTCTAAATATGTAATGTTACCGTTTTCATCGTACTCGTTATAGTAGTCGCAAGAGTCTAGGCAGATAACACGGGTCTTTTTCGATTCTAGGTCGTAATAAAAATGTTTTGAATTTTCATCGTTAGAATCTTGAACTGCAATGTCGCCATCTTTATTAACAAGATAGTCAATTACGTTGTCGTTCCAGTCTTTATCGCTTATAACACGTTCTAGCGAGAATGTACCCGAATAGGTGTTATCGTCGTGGTTTCCGGGAACAACAAGTACGGGCTTTGTACAATTAAGGAAGGGTGTTAAAATTTCGTTTAAGTACTGTAAGCTTGTTTCTTTTTTGTTGTTACCGTCGATAAGGTCGCCACCAAGAACTACGAAATCTATAGAATCGTCATTATTTGCCCAATCAACAACAAAATCTACTTCTTTAAGCATTGCTTCGCGTTCTTGAACGCTTGAATCTTGCTTATCGTTGCCTTCGTAATGAAGGTCGGTTATGAAGATGTAGTTTACGGTTTTATTTCCAAGGTCATCTACCCTTTTAGAGATACGATTAGAAAGTATATCGTAGTAATAATCGCCCTTGATCATATCGCTTCTGGTTCCGTGACGAACAAACGATGCTTCTTCGGACGGAACATAGACATTGTTGTTGTTTGGAAGCTCTTTAAACTGAATATAGCAATCTTTTACAAGGGTATTGTCTGCCATAGCAGAAGACACGGAAACAGGAGCACACAGATTATCGAAAATAGCCTTAATTTCTGCATTTTCTATTATGCTTCCTTTAGGTATAAACACAACATATTCGGTTTCTTCGTAGGTACGGTTTTTAGCTTCGAAAGCAGTGCTGTTAAGCAAGGGCATTTTTTCAGCATTTGTTAACACATCGTTACCCTTCATATTAGAAACGCTAATTGTGGAAATGCCGTTTTTATAACTTCCTGTTTGGCTTTCATAACAATTTTCAAGGGTTACGCTGTTTTTGACATCGCCTAAAACCATAGTAGAATTAGCGGCAAAAGAGCCTTGAATTGAAGTTACGGTACGCGAAGGTGTACCTACAAAGCCGGCGCCTGTATCGGTAAGGCTGTAAGAATTACTAATATTTACATTAACAGTATTGCCTGAATAAGAATATGCGTGGAAAAGGCCTGTTCTACCACCTGCAATTGCAACGTTTTCGCCTATGCCAACCTTATTGAAGTTTAAGGTTGCTTCATTTGAAGCAAAGCCAACGAAAACGGCTGCATTACATTCTGCATGGATATAACAATAATCAACCGTTAAGTTAGTTACATTAAGGGTGTTGCCTGCTGCAACTGTTGGGAAAAGTGATGCGCCCCACTTGTAGTTGGTGTTGTAACCTTTTGTAGCGTTTGTTTCATAACGATACATACCATATACGCTATGTCCGTTACCGTTAACATTACCCGAGAATGCAGTTGTTGAGCCATACCAAGTGTTAAGGCCATCTGCTTTATAGTTTTTAAGAACTGCACCTGTGCGCCAATTAATTTTGTTAAGGTCGTTAAGATAGATGTCGTTTGTAAGTTCGTAATAAACATCGTTTCCACCACCACTTGATACTGCAAGGGCAAGTTCGGCACCGTTTGAAATTTTATACGGTTGCGCTTGTGTTCCGACACCTTCGGCAAAGGTTGTGGCAACTGTACCATCCCAAATTTCAATTTGCTTGCCTGTTTCTGTGTCTACTTTTTTAACAAAGGAAGAAAGCACAGGATAACCGTTGGTTGCTGTATAAACGGTGCTATTGAGACAAGGCATTTTAGCTTGATTTGTTAAAACATCATTACCCTGCATATTGTTAGCATCTTCAATTACAAAAACATTTTCAAGAACGCTTGTTGTGCCTGTTGATGTACCGTTTGCTTCGGTAGAATATGTATTTATAAATTCGTATTTTGTATTAACGTTTGAAGTTGTAGTTGAAGTAAGCGAAGCGCCTACAATGTAACTGTTACTAACAGAAAGAGGTTTTGATTGGGTAGCAAAGCCAACCATACCATAACGCAAATGAGTTGCATTTGACAAAGTGAAGTTTGCTAAAGAGTAGCAATTTGTTATGGTTGCCGGCTTTTGATTTGCTGTTCCTATCATAGCGCCTGCGCTAACCGATGAAATTCCTACATTTTGTCCGACAAAACAGTTGTTTATTGTTACCTTACTTCCACAAGTTCCAACAAAAACACCTGCTGTATACTGATGACGAAGATAAGAACAATCTATACCAAGATTTGAAATTACAACATTAAAGTTTTCGTCTGTTCTTGGGATAAAGCCGGTTCCAATGGTGTGGTTTCTATAATTTTGTTTGCCACTACCATAGTAATATAAGCCGTAAATTGTATGGTTGTTGCCATCTATAACTCCTGCAAAGTTTTCTCCCGTAATAGAAGAATTATAGTTGTAGTAGTCGTACCAAGAATTAAGACCAGATTGTGCGCCGGAAATATTTTTCCAATCTACAGCATTGGCAGGGTTAAGATAGATATCTTTAGTGATTTTGTAATAGGAACCGTAATATTCTTCCCTTTGCATTGAAACTTCGGAAGTTTCGGGGTCGGTTACCTGAACGGTACCACTTTTAGTAACAGCTAACGCAAGCTCTGCGCCGTTTGAAATTATATATGGGTCGGCTTCGGTACCACTTCCCTGTGCAAAACTATTGGCAACAGAACCGTCCCAAATTTCAATTTGTGTTTCTTGGGCAGTTTGGTTTGTTTCTTTAAAGGTTGGATACCAAGCAGCGTCGAACTCAAGTCCTGACACGCCAACATAAGATTTGCCGTTTACAGCCGAAACGGTAATATCGTCGAAATAGATTTCTGCACCGTTTTGCGCATATACAATTATTGCAGGCACATAACCGTTATTAAAGCCTTTATCTACTGTGAAATTAAGTGTTGCAGTTTGCCAATTTTCACCTTCTTCGGCAGAAAATTCGCAAAGCGAATAAGCTGTGCCGTGAACATTGCCGGCTTTAGCCATACCAACAGAAATTTCTACATTGGCATTTGTATAATAGGCAAAATCAACCCTATACTCTTCTTCCTTTAATTCGAAAGCAACATCACTACGAATTTCGAAGGCTGTAAGTCCTTCTTGAGCCAGAGTAAGTTTAATTGACTTTTCGCCGACATAGGCAATATCTGTTACAATTTCTGCAACCGTAGAATTGAAACTAACGTCATTAAAACGGTCGGTAGTTGTATTGCCTGTAAGTTGAGCGCCATAATTTTCGAAGCCACAATAAAAATTGTTGTTAAAAACAAATTCGTTTGATGCGCTAACAGAAAACATACAACTCACCAACAAAGCTATTGACAAAACCAAACTTAAAAGTTTTTTCATATACTTTTCCCTTTCGATGTATAGACTTGACTAAATTATACCATATTTACACTGAAATACAATGATTATTCCAAAACAACTTGACTGTTTCGATATATATTGATACAATTAAAGTGGTGATTTTATGAAAGATTTTATGCGAGATAATTTGAATATTAATGAAATTAAAATGGCTTACTATTTTAATTCTCAAAGCAAAGCGCCTTCGGCAAAAACACGAATTTATAATGCACTTTTATATATTGTTAATGCCGAACGCCTATACTCTTTTGAAAATGGAAAAGAGCTTACGGTCAAAAACGGCGATATTATACTAATACCGAAAGATATACACTACACGGTTAGTAGTAAAGAAATTCGCGAAGGATATTCTATTCAGTTTGCTTGCAGCGACGAAATTGTTGAGCCATTTGTTTTTAGACCAAAAAATTCTTCTGCATTTCTTGAAGCTTTTAAGGCTTCTGTACTTACTTGGAAGAATAAATCGATAGGTTATGAAATGCGATGCAAGGCCGAGCTTTACAATATAATTTGCAACATGCAGTCGGAATTTGAGCTTACCTATATATCAAAAAGCACACAAACCCGTTTAAAGCCTGCCATTGAGTACATACATAAGGAATACACAAACGATAATATATCTATTCCCTATTTAGCATCGCTTTGCGATATGAGCGAAGTTTTATTTAGGCGCAACTTCAAAAATGCAATGGGACTTTCACCCTTAAGATACATAAATCACCTAAAAATTACAAGAGCGAAGGAACTTTTAAGCGTAGGTATGTGTTCGGTTAGTGAAGCTGCTTCCCTTTCGGGTTTTCACGACGAATGCTATTTTAGCCGAGAGTTTAAAAAGAACACCGGTATTTCGCCAATAGAATACAAAAAGAGTGGGGTTTAGCCCACTCTTTTTTTCTTATTTTATTTCTACTTCGGCATCTTCGCCGTTGCCGACATTAAAGCGCTGAATTCTATCATTTGAAACAAGCATAACATCGAAACAAGGGTTATGTTCGGCAGTATCGGTACTTACTTGCCACAGGTCAATGTCTTCGCTGTAATAGATTTTATTTCTGTGTATATGACCGAAATGATAATTTAAAATTTTGCCCTTTGATTCACTGTAATCAATATTAACATCAAGCTCATCATCAGCAAATGTGGTTTTGTTCTGATATGCAGCAATGAAGGCGTGTAGTATTTCCCCTCTTGGCGTATTCCATCCATTATCTTTGGAAGTAACTCCCATATGGCAAAGAATTATAGCTTCGCCATCATATTCGGGTGGTAAAGCTTCTGTTGCAAGCCATTTAAGCTGATGGGCAGAATAGCCGTAATGAACATTTTCTTTTATCCATTCGGTAACATTACCTTCTTCATCGAACGGCATACGAACGTCGAAGTTATCTAGGCAAACCAAGCGAGTAGTATTGCCGTCTTTTTCAAGGTCATAATAGTAGTATTTAGACCATTTATAAGTGCTATCGTGAACACAGTTTTCGGGGATATATGGGGTAAGGAAATTATCGTTCCAATACTTATCGCTAAAAGCAATTTCTTTATGAATGTCGCCACCCCATGGGTAGTAAATACGGTGGAAGGTACCGTCATCGTGGTTGCCCATTAGAACGAAAACCTTTTTACCACTTTTTTTAAGCGCATCTAACTGGCGAGTAATTTGACCTGCTGCCTTTTCTCTTGCGCCCACGCAGGTTTCATAACCGTTAATAATATCGCCACCGACACAAATGAAATCTATCTCATCGTTATTTTTAGCAATTTCAGCAATAGCGTCAAGCTGTGCGATAAGGCGTGCTTCTTTAAGCGCTACAACATCGTCATCTTCGTAAAAAGTAAGATGTCCTTCTTCGTTTTCAAGCAGATATGCGCCATTATGTAGGTCGGCAACAAATATGTAGCCAACATCGCTTTTCTTGGCAGCCTTAATTTTACCGTTTGCTATTTCTATATCTTCTTTGTAACAATGAATTCTTGGATCAGTCATATTATAACCCCCTTGTTAGACCCATTATAATTCAAAATTTTAAAGATTTCAACAAAAAAAGACCTACCGAAACGGTAGGTCTTGAATTTGGTATGATTATTTAATCATGCTTGCAACTTCGCTTGCGAAGTCGTCTTCTTTCTTTTGGATGCCTTCGCCCTTTTCGTAACGAACGAAAGAAGCAACCTTAACTGCGCCGCCGAGTTCCTTAGCAACAGAATCTACATACTTACCAACGGTAAGATCGCCGTCGATAACGTACTGCTGTTCAATAAGGCAGTTTTCTTTGTAGAATTTGCCGATTTTACCTTCAACAATTTTACCAAGAACTGCATCGGGCTTGCCAGCCATTTTAGGATCTTCCTTCATTTGAGCAACGAGGATAGCCTTTTCTTTTTCGATATCTTCAGCAGGAACAGAAGCCTGATCAAGATAGTTGGGGTTCATAGCAGCAACCTGCATTGCTACGTTTTTACCCATAGCTACAAGAGCATCGTTCATTTCGAGTTCGGTGTCGAGTTCAACGAGAACGCCGATTTTACCACCAGCGTGAACATAAGAAACAGCCTTTCCTTCGATGCGAACGAAACGACGAATCTGAATGTTTTCACGGAACTTTAAGAAGATGTCTTCTTTGTATTCGCCAACAGTTTTACCTTCGAAAGTAGAAGCAATAAGTGCATCAACATCTGCAGGGTTGTTAGCAATAACAGCCTTTGCACAAAGGTTTACGAACTCTTTGAATTCATCGTTGCCTGCAACGAAGTCTGTTTCAGAGTTAACTTCGATAACTGCAGCAACATCGCCTTCAACGAGAGCTACAACTTGACCTTCAGCAGCTACACGAGAAGCCTTTTTAGCTTGAGAAGCAAGACCCTTTTCACGAAGGTAGTCTACAGCTGCTTCCATATTTCCATCGGTTTCTTTAAGAGCGTTTTTGCAGTCCATCATACCACAACCGGTCTTTTCTCTTAAAGCCTGTACGTCTTTAGCAGTAAATGCCATAATAGTATTCCTCCTAAATTGGTGTTAATTATTCTGCAACTTCTTCAGTAGCTTCTTCTGCTACTTCTTCAGCAACTTCTTCTACAGCAGCGGAGCCCATTTCGCCCTGTTTAGCTTCGATAACAGCGTTAGCCATGGTTTCAGCGATAAGCTTAACAGCACGGATAGCGTCGTCGTTACCGGGGATAACAGCGTCGATTTC
>JAFOFE010000004.1 GCA_017387475.1 Clostridia bacterium
ATTTTTTAAAAGTAGTGTGAACTAAAATGGTGGCAGAGAGAATTAAATCTCTCTGCCACCTTGTTCGTTATGCGTAAATAAGTTCTGCGTTTACAATTTCTGTTGCTGTTTGTCGGATGTTATTCATCAACCCAACCCATTCCATTTGATTATCCGCTTTGAGTTTTTCGGTAATACCTTCCGCTTTCTTATACTGCATTATAAGATTATCAAACATTTCTTCCGCTTGCTCGTCGAGGTCTGCAAGGTATCCGTTCAATTTTCCGCTTGTCAGCAGATTAAGATATAGCACCTTGCGGTGTTGCTTGATATACCGTAAGTGCCGTTGTCCCCATACGCCGATAGGATGTTGTTCTTCCTCCGGTAACTTCAAGCAAGGAATGTAATAGTCTCCTTGCAGTTCGTACCAAAGACCGTTCTTTTCGTCATAGATAACCTTTTCCATAATCACGCCTCCTTGTAGATCACCTTGAATTTCTTTTGCTTTGCATCAATGATTTTCAGCAGAACCTCGTCCACTGCATCGGTGTACTTACCATTGGCAATTAGATTGTTCCTCATTTCATTCAGGCAGTTTACAACCACCCGCCGTTCAAAATCATCAAGCGCTATGTAATACTTCTTATCACGCATATCGGTCACTCCTTCAGCAAGTCCTTAAACGGTGCGTCATCATTTACGAACGTGTCATATGTAAAATTAGCACCAAGCCTAAACCCCATAATAAAACTATCAAGATTTGATTCGCCATTTACCACACCCCAAGCGTTAACAAAATCAAGGAATTTCTTTTTGCTTTCGCCTGAAAGATTCTCCGTTAAGAAATCTTCATTTAGCATTAAGACTTCCATTTGTTTTTGTACTGCCTTGTTCTGCTTCGTGCTACGTGCCTGTGGGTCAAGGTTGCCGTAGTAGAACTCTTCAATAAACTTACCCATAAAAATAACCTCCTTTAAGTTTCTACCATAATTGTACTTAAAGAAGGCTCAACAGTCGAATGTACCGATATAAATAAAAAAAGTGCAAGAAAAAAGAGAGAAGCCGTAACTTCTCTCGATTCTCTTGCCCTTCGCAATGCTCAGCGTTCCTAAAAACATAACTGTCCTTAGCAACCCTGCTCATTTTTGGTGGGGGTTTTTGTGCTATTCGGGCGTTTCTTCAAGCACATTGTCAAGTACGTGCATGTAGATACCTTTGAACTGCGAGCGCGCCTTTTCCAAATCTTTTTCCGCAAGTTTACCCTTTTCGTACAGCTTGCGAAGATTTTTCGCTTTCTTAACATATTTTGAAAATTCACGGTTGATGTTTCCCAATGCTTGTGAAGCAGTGGGGTCGCTATAGTAGCCCATATTTTTTCCTCCTAAACAATATAGTCAGGAAGGCAATAAAAAAAGCCTATCCTGCAAAAGGGCAGAATTTCCCTAAAGAAATTCAATCCATTTACAAAATAAGCGAGGTTCGTTGCACTTACAATAACACAAAGCATTAATATTGTCAATATTTTTTATAAACACTTTTCTTTTTTGCAATATCTGTTATACTATATTTAAGAGGTGATAAAAATGATATATACCGAAAAAACCAAAAAAGCATTGAAATTATGTTTTGAAGCACATAAGGAACAAACCGACAAAAGTGGTATGCCTTATGTTTTTCATCCTTTTCACTTGGCAGAACAGATGAATACGGAGGAAACAACAATTGTTGCCTTGCTGCACGATTTAGTGGAAGATACCGATTATACTATTGACGACCTGATAAATATGGGGTTTGATAAGACTGTAACTGATGCGATTGCCTTAATGACCCATACGGACGGCACTGATTATATAGATTATGTCGGTATGATTAAAAATAATCCTATTGCCAAAACGGTTAAATTGGCAGATTTGAAACATAATTCTGATTTAACAAGATTAGATGTTGTTGACGAAAAAGCATTAACCAGAAGGGAAAAATATTTGAAAGCAATTGCACTGCTTGAAGAATAATTCCCCTCCTTTGCATACTGCGCCATAGGCTGCTATGGGAGAAGCGAGTAATTGCTGACTTTATAAGACAAATTATCCCCCACCATTTGCTTGGTGGGGATTTTCGTATGCTAAATAGTTGAGTTTTTAAAAAATATTTGTTATAGTAAAATAGGTATCCTACTTGAACCAAATTTGGTTCAAAGCAAAGTTTATAATATATCTGCATTTAAAAACAAGGAGAGAATAAAATGAATAGTATTTGGGTTTTAACCGCAAAAATACATTTTAGAGAAGGCGATTTTATCAATGATGGTTGGGAATCGTATTGTCGTGCTTTTTCAGACTTTAATTCTGCAAAAAGAGAAATGCGTTTGCTGATTAAAAAATACGCCACAGATGAAAATGATATGTTCGATGGAAATGGCAAAATAACTCTTTTTCAAGATTTTGCAGATGATTACGGTTATGAACATGGTTTTGAAGACATTCAAAACTTTTTGCAAGCGTTTTTTACTAACGAGAATTTTCCTGAAACCACAGACAATATTTTGGAAATTTCTGAAGATGATGAGGACTACAACGATTGTTATATTGCTTGTAAGTGCGATAAAAATGAATTGTTAATTCACGAAGGCGAAGATGCAACTATGACTGAATTAGAACCCTACATTCACACAAATGCTTTTATGATGGATGACTCTGACAAAGATTATTTTGTTTACATAAGCGATTTGTTTAGCAGAGAACAATATGGTTGCCCTTCCAGAATATACATTGATTTGAAAAAGGTTTGTATCGAGTAATTTCCCTCTTTTGCGAACTGCGCCATAGGCTGCTATGGGAGAAGCGAGCAATTAGCAACTTTATAAAATAAATTATCCCCCACCGATTTTTCGGTGGGGTTTTTGTATAAGCGTTGATATATTGTGGCGACGGTGGTATAATTTAACCGGTAAAACAAAAATTATAAGGTGGTTTTATGAATAAGCTTTTCGAAAAACACGAAACATTATTCTGTATGTTACTTATAATTATCTACATCGTGGTTAATTCTGTTTGTGTTCAGGCTTTTGGATATACAAGCTGTGCCGGTTTTATAGTTAACACCTTATTGTCGGCTTGTTTGGTTACGTTAGTGTTATCGCTTAAAAAGTCTGCCTATTATGGCTTTACGAAGGTACGCAACATAAAGAAATTCTTATATTTTATACCACTTATTTTAATTTTATCGGTTAATTTATGGAACGGTTTTAACATTAACAATACGGCTAGCGAGATAGTCTTCCATATTCTGACTATGATAAACATAGGTTTTATTGAAGAACTTATTTTTAGGGGCTTCTTATTTAAAATGATGGCGAAAGACAATATTAACATCGCAATAATTGTTAGCTCGCTTACTTTTGGAATAGGACACATAATTAATTTATTAAATGGAGCAGACCTAATTCCAACCTTATTGCAAATATGCTATGCCACAGCAATAGGTTATTTATTTGTTATTATATTCCATAAAAGTAAATCGCTTATTCCTTGCATAATAACACATTCTCTTATGAACGCACTTTCTATATTTAATGTTGAAAACACCTTATATTCATATGTATCATCTGTATTTTTAATAATAGTTCCCTTGGTTTACGCCTTTTATATAAACAGAAGCCTTAAGGAATAATTTTTGCATACCACAGGCCTATTAAAAGAAGTTAAACATCCCCCACCGAAAAATCGGTGGGGGTTTTATTTATTGCAAATATATATTTTAGGTGTTATACTTAACTTACCAATTTGTTTGGAGGAGATTTTATGAAAAAGATTTTTGCGCTTATTTTGGCTTTGGCATTAATTTTTTGTTTTGCTGCTTGTGGCAAGGCTGATTCTACCGAAGAACCAAAGAATGACAACACTTCTGCCACTACCGTTGAAGTTGAAGATTTATTGTCGGAAAAGGGTGGTTTTTTAGAATACACCTACTCTAACCACGTTATAAACGACAAGGGTCAAATTGAAAGCCGTCAGGTAAGCGGCGATTCCCGACGCACCGATACTTTTGAGTATGACGACCAAGGCAGAGTTGTTAAGGTTACACGCTCCAGCGCATACGGCGATGAAATTTGGACCTATACATACGATGAAAACGGTCTTCTTATAGAAGAATTCCAAGGCGACAGAACCTTTAACAACACCTACACCCTTGATGACCAGAACAGAGTTAAAACCAAAACTTCGGTTAATGCCGATTCGGGTTATACAATGGTTTACACCTACACCTATAACGAAGACGGCACGGTTGCTACCGAAACTCAAGCAAGCGAAACCAGCACCTATGAGCTTACCTTTACCTATGACCAAAAGGGCAGAGTTGTTAAGCAGGTTGCTGTAAATTTAGAAGATTTTAGCCCAAGCACCACAATTTACACCTATGGTGTAGTTGGTACCTACACACCAAAAGCAGAATAAGGGTGCAAAAGGAGTTATTTGTATGAGTTATTTAAGATATTTAATATTTCTTGCAATTGGCGTTGCCGTGATTGGTGGAGTAATTGCAATTTTAATTGGTGCTTTGGGCAAGAAGAAAAACCCCCAAGTTTCCACCTATTACGCTAACCCTAATTCTTACGCGCCTGCTTCAAGCGGCAGTAACTCATCGAAAATATTTATCAATAGTGGCATTCCATTTTCTAATGGCGCAATAGGTAATATCTCTATTGACGGAAAAACAATGCCTTTGCTGTTTGACGAACTGCCTTTAGAAATCACTATACCATCAGGCAGACATCACGTTATTGTGGAAGGTGGCGTTTACGGCGATGCCCGTATTGACAGAATTATAGATTTTGGTCTTTTGGACGTCTGGACAGTAGATCTTCCCGGTAAAAACGACCCCGACTATATTAGACATCAGATGATTAGTTATTCGGAATACACAAAAGCGCTTGTATCATCTAATTTTCATATAACAAAGAAATCTATGTAAAGAAAAACCCCGACATCTGTGTCGGGGGTTTTCTTTTATAAAGCTTCAATAAATTCTTTTAATTTTTCGGCAATTACGGCGTGGCCTTGGTCGTTAAAGTGAAGACCGTCCATAGTGTAGGTTTCGAACTGTTCGGGAACGTGGGGGTCGATGCCAAGATTTTTATAAAGGTCAAGCACATTTATACCGAACTGTTTTGCCGTTTCAATAATAACGTTCACATATTCTATTAATGGTTTGCCTTCCACACGTTTTGCAGCGTGGACAGATGGGAATAAATCGTCTACTTCGTGTCTTAAAAAGCAGCGAGCAGGCGTCATAAATACAATGGGTTTATTACCGTAAACTTCGCGAAGATAGTTCATTAAAAAGTAAACGCCACCACAAAAGGTAGTTGGTATTGTGTCGCCAATTTCGCCAAAGGGTGCGTCGCCGTGAATGTAGTCGTTTACGCCACCGTAAACCACAACCATATCGGCTGTGGTATCCATACCTTCGGCTCTGCCACAAAAGCAAAGGTCATAATGTGGTTTTGCGCTGGGGTAGGTTTGGTGCGCAAGCCTTGAACCACTAACTGCATAGTTATTAAAGGAAGCAAGTTCGCACATACGCGCTAAACGGTTATTATAACGGCAATTTTCAATATCCGAAACGCCAACACCTTCGGTTATACTGTCGCCCAAAAAGTTAATTTTAAAGCCTTTTATATTCATTTTATTCATCCCCTTTTTTACATACCAAAACAATACCATAAAACCCTAATAATTTCAAGTTTAAGTGGTTTTTATTGTTGTTTTTTGTATTAATTTAATATATAATAGCAATGAAAGGCAGATGATTTTTTATGGCAGCAAATTTTAGCAATACATATATGTTTAATGCGCATATTGAAACCGTTTGTGCCGTGCTTAACGATGCCGGGTTTCACAATGCTTTAAAATTCAGGTTTATATCACGCGCGCCTATACAAAACGGAATGAAATTTTGTTTTGCAAGTGATGTTAACTTTTCTTCTTGGGGCGAAAATATTGATATTGATATTTTTTATGTTAATGACAATGCTTCGCAGGTTGTTATTAAATCGGAATGTTCTATGCCCACACAAATTGTAGACTGGGGCAAAAACAAAAGCAACGTTAACAAAATTTACAATCAATTAATCTCTGTTTTAGCAAGTGCACCCGTAGCACCACAAATGCCTGTGCAACCCGTGGCACCGGAAGTTCCCGTGGCACCGGTAGAACCACAGGCTCCTGCACAACCCGTAGCACCCCCTGCGCCCGTAGCACCCCCTGCGCCAACAAGTCCAAAGTTTTGCTCGAAGTGTGGCGCTTCGCTTACGGCAGGTTCGAACTTCTGCCAAGTATGCGGCAATAAAGTAATTTAAGCAGAACTTTTTAAATTAAAATGTAAAAATATAGCGCCCCACAAAAAGTGGGGCGCTTTTTTTATGCTTCGGTTTTAATTTGTTCTTTAAACTGTTGTGGCGTAATTTTGAAATGCTTTTTATAAAGCCTGAAAAAATTAGAATAGTTTGTAAAACCTACGGTAAAAGCTGCTTCCTTAACCGACCGACCACCACGAATTAGGTTGTTGCAGACATAAAGCCTGCGCGCAATAAGATAGTCGCCCACCGAAATTCGAACAACATCTTTAAACAGGTGGGAAATATAATATTTTGAAAAGTGGAAGCGCTCTGCCAAGCTATCTAACGTTACATTTTCGGTGTAGTGGCGATTTATGTAATCTATAATTTTGTTAACCGTTTTATTACTTAATGCTTCGGCAATTATATCGTCTGCATTTTCAATAAGGCTTGAAATTTTGGCAAGCAGTTCTACCGTTTTACAAGAAAGCAGAACATCGCTTTCGGGTGTGTTTTCACGCGCTAGCTCTAAACATTCGTTTAATTTTTTTGTAATGCCAAGTTTTTTTGCAACATCGGACGGGATAAGATTACCCTTGCCCTTTGCTTTTCTTGCTATTTTTTCGTAGAAAACTAACCTATCTGCCCCAAACTGACCAAGCAGACCTTCGCTTATATGGAGCACGATTTTTTCCATATAGCAACTATCTTTTCGTTCGGAAACGTGAAGCTCATCGGGATTTAGCAGTATAATGTCGCCTTCGTTTATATCGTAAAGATTACCTTCAATTCTTATTGAAGCAACGCCTTTTCGGTAGAATTCTATTATTAAATCTTTATCGTAATGCACAAATTCAAGGGTTGCACCCATTTCACGAAGACCGTGAGAATAATGAACCTTAACATAAGGATTATTATCATAACAGTCTTTCTTATAGTTTGATGACATATTGCCTCACCTCACAGCAATATTGTACAACATATTCGCAAAAATTACAATAGTATATTAATGTGTGGTGTTGTATAATTTATGCGTAATTATGTGCTTATATAATTATTATATAAAAAAGGGAGGAACCCAAATGAAAAATTACAGCTACCCTGTCGTTGTTGTAGGCGGTGGCCCCGCAGGTATGGCAGCGGCAATTTCGGCAAAGAAAAACGGCGCTGAGAAGGTTCTTGTTGTTGAACGCGAGAACAGACTTGGTGGTATCTTAAAGCAGTGTATTCACGCTGGCTTCGGTCTTCAGTATTTTGGCGAAGAATTATCCGGTCCTGAATATGCTGAAAGATTTGCAGTTCTTGCTAAAGAAGCAGGCATTGAATTTATGCTTGACACAACTGCACTTGAAATTAGAGAAAAAACCCTTGTTTGCGTAAACACCGAAGGCGTTTTAAACATTGAGTTTGGTGCACTCGTTCTTGCAATGGGTTGTCGTGAACGTACCCGTGCAAACCTTATGATTCCCGGCAGCCGTGCTGCAGGTATCTTCTCTGCAGGTACTGCACAGAAGCTTATTAACATTTACGGCCACAAGGTTGGTAAAGAAATTGTTATTTTAGGTTCCGGCGATATCGGTATGATTATGGCTAGACGTTTATCCCTTGGCGGCGCTAAAGTTAAGGCTGTTGTTGAAATTATGCCTTATCTTGCAGGTCTTGCTCGTAACAAGGCTCAATGTCTTGACGACTTCGATATTCCCCTTCTTCTTTCACACACCGTTGTTGACATCGTTGGTGTTGACCGTGTAGAAAGCGTTACTATCGCTCCTGTAGATGAAAACCGTCGTCCTATTATGGAAAAGGCTGAATCTATTTCCTGCGATACCATTCTTTTATCGGTTGGTCTTATCCCCGAAAACGAACTTACCAGAAGCGCAGACGTTACCCTTTCGGGCATTACCAAGGGCGCTGTTGTTAACCAATACAAGCAGACCGACAAGCCTTATATCTTTGCTTGTGGTAACGTACTTCACGTTAACGACCTTGTTGACCACGTTAGCCACGAAAGTGAAGACGCAGGTAAGTTTGCTGCTCTTTATGCTGCCGGCAAGCTCCCCGAAGCTAGCGAACTTGAAGTTGTTCCCGGCGACGGCGTAAGATATGTTTGTCCTCAAAAGATGTCTTGTGTAGAAATGGATGTTGACCTTTACTTCCGTACATCTGCACCCGGCAGAAACACAACCCTTACCATTTCCGATGATACCGGCGTTCTTGTAACAAAAAGACTTCTTGTTACCACACCCGGTACTATTGAAAAGTTAACACTTCCTGCCGACAAGGCAAAGAATGCTACCGGTAAGATTGTTGTTACCGCAGTACATAAGGAGGCTTAAAGAGTATGAAAAGAACAGTTATTTGTACCGTATGCCCTAACGGTTGTGAAATTACAGTAGATTACACAACCAAAGAGGATGCACAGGTTACCGGCTACACCTGCAAAAGAGGTATTCCTTACGCTATTGCAGAATGCTTTGAACCCATGCGCACATTTACTTCCAGCGTAAAAATTTCCGGCTCTGACAGACGTGTTTTACCTGTTAAAACCAATGGCCCTATCCCCAAGGCAAAACTTATGGAAGCTGCTGAAGCTCTTAAGGGTATTGAACTTACCGTTCCCGTTGCTATGGGCGATGTAATTGTTGAAAATTTCCTTGATACAGGCGTTAACCTTGTATCTGCAATGTCTTTATAAGGAGGACATACACAATGAATAAATCTGATGTTTTAATTATTGGTGCAGGTGCAGTTGGTTGTGCGCTTGCTCGTGAACTTTCTAAATACAAGCTTTCCGTTACCGTTGTTGATAAAAACGACGACGTTGGCGGCGACGCTTCTAAATCTAACAGTGGTCTTTTCTCTACATCTGCTACTATGCCTGTTGGTACACTTGAATGCAAACTTCGTACCATTGCACACAGCATGATGATGAACATTTGTAAAGACCTTGATGTTCCTGTTATTGAATGTGGTAGTATTGCTCCTATTCTTTACCCCGAACAAATTGAAACTGCTAAAGCGCTTACAGAAAAAGCTTTCTTAAACGGCGTTTACGATTATGAAATTCTTCCAGCAAAGGATATTTTAGAACTCGAACCCACCCTTAACCCCAACCTTTTAGGTGGTATTTACAGCCCACGTGATAAGCAGTGCAACCAGTTCATTTTAGTTTCTGCTTTTGCTGAAAACGCAGCAGAAAACGGTGTTGAATTCGTACTTGACTGCGCTGTTACCGGTATGGATGTTAAGGACGGCAAAATTCACGCTGTTCACACCACAAAGGGCGACTTCCAAGCTACTTGGGTTATTAACGCTGCAGGTCTTTACTGCGACGAGATTTCTGCAATGGTTGATGAATGCGACTTCAAGATCAACCCCAGAAAAGGTGAATTCTACGTATTCTCTCACGATACACCCGTTAAGGTTTCTCACATCATTTCTTCTGTTCCTTCCCCCAAAACCCGTGGTGTACTTGTAATTCCTACCGTTGACAACAACATGTTAGTTGGTCCTACAGCTGACGACGTTGAAGATAAGACCGACGCTAAAACAACTGCTTCAGGTCTTGCAAGCATTAAGGATCAGGCTCTTAACATGATTCCCGGTCTTCACTTCGAAGACACCATTACCCAGTTCGTAGGTATTCGTCCTGCAAGAACTCCTGAAGGATACGATATTCGTTTCTCTGAAAAGGTACCCGGCTTCATTGGTATTTCCGGCGTTCGTTCTACCGGTCTTACTGCAAGCGTTGGTATTGCAGGTTATGTTGTACACGGCATGAAGGAAGCAGGCCTTGAACTTGAACGCAAGGAAGGCTGGAAGCGTACTCGTAAGGGTATTGTTCGTTTTGCTGATGCTACCGATGCTGAAAAGGATGCACTCATTGCTTCTAACCCACTTTACGGTAAGATTATCTGCCGTTGCGAACAGGTAACCGAAGCTGAAATTCTTCAAGCAATTCACAGACCCGTTGGCGCTAAAACTGTAGATGCTATTAAGCGTCGCGTTCGCGCAGGTATGGGCCGTTGCCAAGGTGGTTTCTGCAGCCCAATGGTAATTGAAATTATTGCTCGCGAACTTGGTATTCCTGAAGAAGATGTTAGAAAGCGTGGAGCTAAAGCATTTATGCTCGACAGAGATTAATTGATATGAAAGCATTAAACTTTAAAGAAATTAAAAGTTTAGTTCATGGTGCTTCAAGAGTAGAAGAAGGAGATGGAGTTATCTCCTTCTTCCGCTTTACAAAGGAACAACAGGAGCTATACTGGGCTACATCCCGTGATTTTTACAATAAGACCTTTGCAACTGCAGGCATAAGCCTTGAGTTCGACACCAACAGCCAAAATTTAGAGCTTTCGGTACTTGTAAGCAAGGGTAGTTCTCGCTCCTATTTTACACACAGTATTTTTGTTGACGGGGTTCGCATTGGCGACCTTTCGGGCAATATTCGCGACGGTGAAAACCGTTCTTTTGAAAAATCGTTCGGTCTTGGCACAGGGCTTAAAAGGGTTAAAATTTTGTTCCCTTGGTCTGTTTATTCAAGACTAAAGTCCTTAAAGCTTGACGATAATGCAAAGGTCTTACCAATTGAAAAAACCCTTAAAATGATTATGTTTGGCGATTCTATTACACAGGGTTACGATGCATCTTCGCCCGAATTAACCTATGCTTCTACCCTTTCTACTGCGCTTGGCGCAGAAGCTATAAACAAGGGTATTGCAGGCGAACAGTTCTTTGCAGGCTTTGGCAAAACAAAGGACGATTTTGCGCCCGACCTTATTACCGTGGCTTACGGCACTAACGACTGGCGCCACGCTAAAAAAGAAAAGTTTTTAGCTTCTTGCAAAGGCTTTTTCCAAAATGTAAGAAACAACTATCCTGCAGTTAAAATTGTGGCTATTACACCACTTTGGCGTGTTGACATTGACAACGAGCAAGAGTTTGGCGAGCCTTTAAGCTTTGTTGGTAACTACATTAAAGAAATTGCTAAAACTGTACCCAATATGGTTGTTATTGACGGTACTAACTTAATTGAGCATGCGCCCGAATTTTTCCAAACCGACGGCGTTCATCCTATTGACGCAGGTTTCGAACAATATTCTAAAAACCTTAAAGCATGCGAAGTATTTAAGAAATATATAGGATAATATTATGAAAACACACAGAATTGCTACCACCTATGCAATTCTTGCGGCCGCTTTATATGCAGTAAGCATTCCACTTTCTAAACTGATTTTGGGGTATGCTTCACCTACTATTACGGCCGCTTTTTTGTATTTAGGTGCAGGGTTAGGCATTTTGCTTTACCGTATATTTTTAAAGGGGCTTGGCAAAAGCGAACAGGCTAAACCACTTACCAAAAAAGAATTTCCTTATGCTTTTGGTATGGTGGTTTTAGATATTATTGCGCCAATTCTTTTAATGTTTGGCATTAAAGAATCGTTTGCTGCAAACGTTTCGCTTATAAACAATTTTGAAATTGTTGCAACCTCACTTATTGCCCTTTTTATTTTTAAAGAGATTATTTCAAAACGGTTGTGGTTTGCAATTTTACTTGTAACTACTGCCAGCATTATTCTTTCGTTCGAAGATGCAAGTGCATTTAATTTTAATATTGGTTCGCTTTATGTTTTTGGCGCTTGTATTTGTTGGGGACTTGAAAACAACTGTACAAGGGCGCTTTCTAACAACAGTTCCTACCAAATTGTAACCATTAAGGGAATTTTTTCGGGTCTTGGCAGTTTAATTGTAGCCTTAATTTTAAAAGAAGGCTTCCCTGCCGTGCATATAATTCTTTTAACCCTTATTTTAGGCTTTGCTTCTTATGGACTTAGCATTCATTTTTACATAAGGGCTCAAAAAGATTTAGGGGCTGCTAAAACTTCGGCTTATTATTCTATTGCACCGTTTTTAGGCGCTTCGTTTGGTATGTTATTTCTGGCAGAACGCCCTGCCTTACAGTTTTATATTGCAGTGGTAATTATGCTTGTGGCTACATTTGTTATGGTTAAAGATACCGTTAGCCTACAACACACCCACCTGCACGAGCATACCCACACACACGAACATACACACGGTGGTAAGCCACATATTCACGAGCATACACATTTGCACGAACACAGCCACACTCACGGCGGCGACGGCGATTTCCACGACCACACACATACTGAAATATCCAAACACACACATAAGCATTAAAAAAGACCGAAGTTAACTTCGGTCTTTTTATTTTAGAATTCTTCTACAACAGGTTCGCCATCTAGCCAAGCTTTAATATTAATGGAAAGCAGGTTCCAGTTTTGGAAGCCCGGGTTTAAAATTGGTTCGCCACTTTCGGGGTCGTAATATTCGTGGAGTTCGCCCGATGTTTCTATATCTTGTTCAAAAAGTTTTACGGTTCTTTCGCCAAGAACACGAGCTTCTTCTATAAAGCCATAGTTTACAAGGCCACGCCATACCATATAGTTGGAAATGCCCCAAATGGGTCCAAGCCAGCAAGACGGGTTGCCCGATGCCTTTACAACATACATTTTTTCGTATTTAGAAAGGGAGCGAACACCGTAGGGCGCCCAATGACCTTTTTCATCTAGCAGGTTTTCTTTAACCATTCTTTCGGCCTGCTCTTTTGTGGCAATTCCTGCCCACATAGCAAGGTAGTTTGACCAACATCCAAGTCTTTCAAGCACGCAGTCCCAATGTCTTGGAGCGCCTGCGTGGAAGCGTGGGTCTATGGGCATAAGGTTTAAGTCGACACTATAATAGGTGCCATCCTTTTCATCCCAACAATGTTCCCTTACAGCTGCTTTCAGATGCTCTTTTTCTTCTTTGTACTTACTGCAGTCGACACCGAGCAAATCGCCAAGATAGCAGAGTGCTTCAAGGTCTTTATACATAAAGCAGTTAAGAAGTATAGAGCCTGAACTACGGGCAGGTCTGTAAAAAGTTGACGGGTCATTATCAACACCAATAGCCATATCTGTAATCCAGAAATAAAGGCCTGTTGCTTCGTGTCTGCATTTAAGCATATAGTAGTCGGTCATTCTGCAAAGGTCTGCATAGTGATCTCTTAACCACTCTACATCGTTATACTTTTTAACAATAAATGCAGCGTGCTGTGCAAGACAGGGCTTGTGGATATTGGTTTCGCCCCACTTTTCGTAGTCTTCCCTTGTAAATTTAGGAGTAATGTAAATGGGAATTCTGCCCTTAGAGTCCATCATATTAAGTGCATTTAAAATACAGCCTATTTCGTATTCCTTAATATCGTCGGTTACAAATTGGCTTAAAGCAATATTTGTAAGCCAACTATCCCAGTCCCAAAGGGTGTTATTATAAACACTGCCAGGCACTATAAATTTATATGGAAGCCCTGTGCCTGTGGGCTCACGGAACATTTTAGGATAATTTTTAAGGGCATATTCTAAAATTATGTTTTTAGCCATTAGCTTTTGCCTCTTCGATTTTTGAAATTAAGTATCTGCCAACTTCGCACATATATTTGGTTGTTGCAAGGTAAAGTTCCTTTGGCTTGCCACGGTAGAATGCATCTGCTTCGTAGGTGAAGTCGCCCTGATAGTCGATTTCGGCAAGTGCTTTACATACTGCGTGGTAGTCGATTTTTTCCATAAAGGGAAGTGTGTGCTTATCGTACTTAAAGTCGGTATCGTGAACGTGGAGTGCCTGAAGGCGCTTGTTGCCCATTTGACGAATAAATTCAGGTATGTCGGTAGCCATTAAGGAAACGTGGCCAATATCAAGACAGCCAACTATCCATTCGCTATCTACTGCGTCGATATACTTATTGAATTCCCAAGCTCTTGAGCAGGCGCTGTCGCTTGGTGCTTTAAAGCCGTTGTTGTACTGCCACATATTTTCTGTTGCAACCTTAATGCCGAACTTTTCGCAATAAGGAACAAGGCTTTTATAGAACTCTACATTAAGTTTAAAGAGTTCTTCGGGATAGTCGGGGTAGCAGAGATGCTGTTTTGGATGAACAACAATAATTTTTGCGCCTAAAATTGAAGCAATTTCCATAGCGCGAACGATTTTTTCGAAGATAACTTTATCTTCTTCCTCTTTGCCTGTGCTTGACGGATAAGGTGCGTGGGACTGATTGCAGACAATGCCAAGTGAATCGGCATATTCGCGAAGTGCCTTTGCCTTTTCAACATAGTCGGGCGCATTGAATTCGTAATTTTCATCTCTTGTTAATTGAAACAGTGAAATATCGTAAGCATCGAAGCCTGCTTCGGCGTTAATTTTAACAGCTTCTTTAGCGCTTAAATTAGAGCCGACCCATTGTGTTAAGTTAGAAAGTAACATAAAATACTCCTTTCGTTAGAAGGCAATTTCCATACCATCGAAGGATGTTTCGAAACCATTTTCTTTTGCAATTGGTTCAAAATCTTCGTAGTTGCTTGCCTTACCGTTATGTGAAAAGTGGTTTAAGACCACTACTGTTTTTTCGTCTATTAAGTTTTCGTCAAGAAGTCTTTGCTTGCAGGCAATGTTTCTGCCAAGGCACATATGACCGTGATAGCTTAAATCTTCTTCTGCGCCTTCGGTGCAGTCCATAGTAACAAGGTCGAAGTGAAGTCCTGCCGACTTCATATATTCCCAAGTTTCTTCACGGAAGATATCGGTATCGTGGGCATAAAGCATTGTCTTTTGACCATCGGATATAGCATAGATATATGGGTTATCTGTGCCGTGGTAAGCCTTTAATGCAGTAACGGTATATTTACCTACTGTAAATGGCTTAAAGGGTTCTACTGTTTGAACAGTAAGGTGCTTTTTAACCGATTCGGGAAGAACGCCCCAAATGGTATTAGCAACATCTTCACTTCCGTAAACGGTTAGCATATAGTCTTCGGCAGGGTGTGTAAAGCCCGGCTTGAAGTATATTAAATCTACAGGGTAAAGATGATCACGATGAACGTGGGTTATAAGAAGATGTCTTATATCGTGTAGGTTAATTCCATAATGAAGTGCGTGTAAATATGTATCGCAAGGGAAATCTAGCAAAAGGTTGTCGTCAACAATTGCCTGACTTCTGCTGCGAATGTTTTTGCCGCCGCGAGCGAATGCTTTTTTGCAATTTTCGCAATTGCAGAACATTGCAGGATAACCTTCTGCAGCAGCTGTTCCTAAATATTTAAGTTTCATAATATCAGTCCTTTACAGGAATTTTTTACGGTATTCGGACGGTGTTACGCCGACCTTTGTTTTAAACATACTTGCAAAATAATGTGGGTTTTCGTATCCAATAAATTCTGCTATTTCTGATATTGAGTTTTTAGTGTGGTGTAAAAGCGACCTTGCAATTCTGATTTTATTGTTCATTTGATAGTCGTACGGGGTGGTGCCAAACTCACGCTTAAAGAGTTTAAGGCAATAATCGGGCGAACGATAAATTTGGCTTGCAAGTTCTTTATTGCTAATTACACGGTTATAATTTTCATCAAGGTAGGTTTTAAGCGAAACAGCCTCGCTGCTTTTTTGCGATTCCTTATTAAGCTGATGAAGTCTATGCAGTATTTCTACGTAAATGCTAGCAAGTTTAGACTGTTTAATGGCTTCGGGCATATCTGCGAAGGAAACCCTTATAATTTCACTAAAGCAGCCTTTTAATGATGGCGCAGAGAAAACATACTGGTTGTTTAGCGAAAAGCTTGCAAGAAGCGATTCTGCCAAGCTACCTGTAAGGTTCATAAAATATTTTGACCACGGATTTTTGTGGTGCGCACGGTATTCGTGCGAAATACCCGAAGGAAGAATATAAATATCGTCGGTTTTAACTTCAAGCTTTTTGCCGTCTATATAAATTGTGCCTTCACCTTCGAAAACATATTCAATTATAACCATACCCGGTTTATTTCTTAAATGTGACTGGTTTGGGTCGCATATTGAAATACCTGTGGTTTCAACATTTATGGGTGTACCCTTTTCCCTGACGAAGAAATGTTTTACGGTTTCTTTCACCTAAAACTCACCCCCTGAAATTGTTTTAAATTGCTGTGATTTCTATTCTTGTAGAGTCGCCCTCATACTTAATAGTTCTTACGGGAACGCCAATTTGCATAAGCGCAGTGCCCGTAAACACACCTTCAAGCTCTACACCATCGATAGCGATACGGTAGGATGTGTTTTTATCTAGTCCACGAAGCTTTAAAATGTGTGGTTTATAGTCTATATGGCTAATTCTTTGAACCATAACAGCCAGCGCAGATTTTTTATCTTCTGCTACAAACTGCCATGCCATATATCTTTCGGTATTTCCTGTTAAACGGTAGTAGTCGCCTGTTCTTATAAGCTCACGGTGGCTCTTATAAAACTTGGTTTCGTTTGCAAGCTCGGCAATTTCGTCTTCGGTTAAGGTTGTTAAATCTAATTCAAAGCCGTAGGTGCCTGCCATGGCAACATTACTGCGAGTTTTAATTGAAGTTACACGGCGTGTTACGTGGTTGGGCGATGCTGTAACGTGTGCGCCCACCGAAATTACGGGATAACAGAAAGATGTACCGTATTGAATGTTTAATCGGTTCATTGGGTCGGTGCTGTCGCTTGCCCAATATTGTGGCGAATAGTAAAGCATACCACAGTCGAAACGGCCACCACCCGAAGCGCAGCCTTCAATAAGAATGTTGGGGTAGCGTGTGTTTATGCGTTCTAATAAATCGTAAACGCCAAGCACGTATCTGTGCATTACTTCGCCCTGTTGATTTGCAGAAAGCGCAGTAGAATAAACGTCGGTTAAATAACGGTTGAAATCCCACTTAACGTATTCGATATTATTGTTGTCTAAAATGTTAGACATCATACCGAAAACGGCATCTACAACGGCTTTATTAGACATATCTAACACCCATTGTTTTCTGCCAAGCATACCTGTTCTGCCGGGCGCACTTATTACCCATTCGGGGTGCGCTCTGTAAAGGTCGCTGTTTTCGGAAATGCATTCGGGTTCGAACCAAAGGCCGAATTTCATACCAAGTGCGTTTATGTTCTTTATAAGTTCGTTTAGTTTGCAACCTAACTTTTCTTCGTCTACGAACCAGTCGCCAAGGGATGAACCGTCGCCGTTTCTGCCCTTGAACCAACCGTCATCTAAAACGAAGGTATCTGCGCCGATTTTTTGCGCTTCTTTAGCAATTGCCAAAAGTTTTTCGGCATTAAAGTTAAAGTAGGTCGCTTCCCAGTTGTTAATTAAAATGGGACGGTCGGCATTAGCATATTTTCCACGGAAAAGATGCTTTCTTATTACGTTATGATAGTTATGTGTAAGCTGGCCTAGCCCTTGGTTACTGTAAGTATGAATAACTTCGGGCGCTTGGAAGCTTTCGCCATTTTCGAGTGTAAAGGCGAAGTTTTCGGGATTTATGCCCATAACAAAACGGGATGTTCCTATGGGTGTTTTTTCGAAAGAAGCAGTAAAGTTGCCACTATACACAAATGCCGAGCCAAAGCATTCGCCCATAGTTTCGGTTGCATTTTTTTCGCAGAATATAACAAATGGGTTTGCCTGATGGCTTGAAGAACCACGACGGCTTTCGGTAACAAGCTTTACATCTTCAAGCGCAACGCGTGAAAAGGTGCGTTCGAAATGTGGCTTGCCGACAAACGAAATATAGTCGTAGTCGCTTTCGTAATTATCAAGCGCAGTTGAAAGCACGCTTTCAAGCACAACTGTACCACCGGTATTGTTTTCAATTCTTACCGATTTTGCTATAACATCGCATTCTTCGAATGCTGTATATAAAAGATATACCCTTAAATTGTGAACTTTATCTTTAAGGCAGACTTCAACCGACTGTGATTTTGCGTTTTGGTCGTGAAGCGCAGGAAGCCCACGTAAAGTGGGCTTGTTTTCTACTGCTTTTGCGCTTTCGAATCGTAAATCGCAAACCGATGAACCATCGGCAAAACGAACCTTTAAAGGAGTTGTTCTAAAATCGCCACAACCGTATGCCGAATACTCAAGAGGGCAAACTGCAGGGGAAAGTTCCCTGTTTTTGCCGTCGTAGGCAAGTGGAAGAAGTGTGTGATAGCCAACCTTACCCCTTGTAAGCGCAACCGAATCGTCAAGACGCGCACCGTAATAAAGATGCGCCAAATAGTCGTTTTCGTTTACTGCCATTTGATATGTTGTGTTTTTTGTGTGAAGGGTTATTACCTTTTCATTTATAAAAACAGACATAAATCTCTCCAAAAATTAACTGTTAACCTGTAATACCTACTCTGTCGATACTTTCAATAAACCAACGCTGAACTATCATATAAACAACAAGCATTGGAACAATGAAAAGTACGCAACCTGCCATAAGGTAGCCTATAGCTTGTGGATCACGGCCGTTGAAGGCTACAAGGTATTTTTGACCTAGTGTTTCTTGTAAACGGGTTACCTGCTGTGCAAGTGGGAATTCTTCGCTTAAATACATTCCCGAAAGGAGTGAATCGTTCCAGTGCCAAATCATAGCGAAAACTGTAACTGTAAGAATTACAACGCCGGAACTTGGTAACGCAATTGCCAAGAAGGTTTTGAACGGACCTGCGCCGTCTACCCAAGCAGCTTCTTCGAGTTCTTTGGGAAGACCCTTAAAGAACTGAATGTAAATGTAGATAAGGATACCCGAACGAAGACCTACACCAAAAATAGAAGGAAGCCAGAATGCCCAAACAGAATCTAGGATATTGGGGCGAAGGTCTATTCCGGTAAGGTTGTTAAACAGTCCTAAAATTCCAAAAAGGTCAAGGTGTGAATAGTTGAGCATTCTTGGAATTAAGATCATCATTTCGGGAACTAAAATAGTTAAGAAAAGAATAGCCGTATAGAACTTTTTAAGTTTAAAGTCAAAACGTGCAAGACCGTATGCAACAAGCGCACAAGAAGCAATTTCAATTGCAGCGCTTAAAAGCTCGTTTTTGAAGGTTGACCACAACGAACTCATATATTCCATTGCATTAAATGCAGCAGCGTAGTTTTCGGCAATTGCAAATTCTGTTGGTATCCAAACTCTTGTAGAGTTAAGGAATGCATATTTGCTTTGAAGCGAAGTTACAATGGTGTACATAAGTGGGTAAATAATGATAAACCCGATTGAAAGAAGAATAACAAGTCTGAAAATTGAATATACAAGACTTGCACCCTTTTTCCTGAGCTGATGGGCACGTCGGCTATCCATATTGGAAAAAGTATCAATGATATTCTTCATTATTGTAACGTTTCCTTTCTGCTTTCAGCAAAATACTGAAGCTTTAAGCCTTTGTACTAAATTGTTTTGCAAATTTGGTTTATTCCCAACGTTTCATTAAGAAGCGAGTATAAAGGAATACGAAGATACCCATCATACCACCACAAATAAGGAAATAGAACCACATCATAGCCGATGTTTCATCGTAGTTACCTGCACGCATCATAGAATAAACATTCTTAATTAAGGTGGTGCGTTCGCTGGTAATAAGTTCAACCATTGTGAAGATAGACACAAGAAGTGTTACGCGGGAAAGGCTTGGGAATGTAATGAACCAGAATTCTTCCCACTTGGTTGCCCCTTCTACGCGAGAAGCTTCGAAGAAGGATTGTGGTACAGACTGAAGGCCTGCAAGGAAGAGAACGATTTGAATTCCACAACTCCACACAAGGTCGAATATTTTACTTATAGTTTGGGTTATGAAGCTTGCAATTTCTCCATCGATATCGAGGAGTAATACAATGTCGTCAACACTAATCATATTTGCTGAATATGCGTCGGATACGCCAATATCGGACATATCGCTACCGGTTGTTTTAAAGATAAGGTTAATAACGGCACCGGTAGATATGATTACGGGAAGGAAGTAAAGTGCTCTGAAGAAAAGCCTGCCCCTAAACTTTTGGTTTAAGATAATGGCTAACGACATACTTAAAAGTATGATAATTGGTAGTGAATACAAATATGTGGTTATAGAACTTGTGAGCCAAGTATCATAGTTTGCATTTGTTAATAAAATATCCTTATAGTTTTCAATACCGACTAAATTAAAATCGATACCACCACTTACAATTTCGATTTTACTAAATGAAAACAAAATTGACTGAATAAGTGGAAGCGCAAAGAATATTACAATGCCTATAATCCAATGGGTTGTAAACATATACCCATAGCGGCTTTTAAGCTCTACTATTCCCCTGTTTCTTTTTTGTTTTTTCATAGTTTATTTCTCCGTTATAAGATAATCGTACGGTGCTACTTCACCTGCAGGCGAAGCAAGTGCCTTGTCGGTATAGTTTACGTAAACGCAAACGCCATTTTCAAACACGGTTTCACGAAGTCCACCCTCTAAAACAGAGTGGCTTGTAATTTTCTTTCCGTTTACTTTTGAATAATAGTCGGAAAGTTTTTCTACATTACTGAACATACCGTCTTTGACATCGCTATACATACTGTTGAAGAAGAAGGGGTATTTAGAATCTATCATACCACTATCCCAACTATTTATGATGGTATAGCCAAGACCACTACCCGATTCAACAGCCTTTAAGATTATTTGGTTGGGATCGGCAGCAAGGTTAACGCTTTGTACTGTTACCGGTACACTTCCCTTAAATACCATTTGATAGAAAGGTACATCGCAAAGGAAGATGTTGCTCTTATCGGAGGTAACAGGAGATTCTGTAATAACATTGGCAAGGGCAGCTGCATAAGCATTTGCGCTAGATGCCATAAAGGTTTTACCGTCTTCTTTTGCTGCTTTAATTACTTGGTTAGCCGAAGCAGAGAAGGCGTTTTTAGAATAATAGGTTGAATCTTCTTTATCGGCATAGTCGGAATATGCAGTAGAAGAAATTGTATCGAGTGAGATGCCCGAAAGGTTAAATTTAGCAGTTTTCTTTAACACCTTACCGAAAACATCGCCGAACGATGCAGGTGTTAAAAGGTAGTAAGCCGATTCTTTATCTTGGCTTCTTACTGCCATATCGTAATGATACTGAAGTGCTTTAAGTTCACCTGCGTTGGTAACGCCGTTAGAGAACTTGGTAACGCCCGAAGAATTTTCGTCGAAACGGGTAATATCGAAATCGAAATATGTGCCGATATTGTTTTGCTTTGCATAGTCTAAAAGACCGTTAAGCTCTTTTACAGTGCCAAGCTTATCGCTAAGTTTATAGTTGCCTGCAATTTTGCCAACATCTATACCACTTTCGCCATAGCCTTTAAGTTGAACTGTAAAGTTGCCACCAAGTTTTGCATTAATTTCTTCAATAATTGTTTGTGCTGCAGAAACGGTAGTTGTTGGGAAAACTGTTTCGTAAGGGATACCAAGGAAGGACTTCTTCATTTCGGTACCACCAAGAATACGAACGTTTAACGCAACATCTTTTTCGGTGCTTTCAAGACCACAAGTATCTACTAAATAGCCTCGGTAGCATTTTGCCATACCACTATAGTTTGCATCTTCGCCACTTAATGGGTAATAGGTAACCGAAACGGGTTTATTTATCATTCGTTTTGAATAAACCATACGGTCTTTAGTGGTATAGAAAAGTTCTGCTTTGTGGTTGGTGTAGCCACGCATCATAAAGGAAGCATAGCAACCCGAAAAGCCGAAGGTTGTAGAACCTGCAGAAACCTGAATTTTTGCAGAGTCTGCCGAACCGTCGATAATACCACACATAGCCTGACTACCCATTTTTGCGCCGAAAACATTAAGTTTTACGGTTTCTTTGGTAGAAACAAGCGCAATTTCGTCGATAGCAGGGTCTGCGCCGTAAACTAGCGCAGAATATGTTGCTTCCTGTTCGGAAATGCTGTTTACGCTAACAAGCGCGCCCGAACCTGAAGGAACGAAGAGATAGGAATCTGCTGTATCGTTTTTAACGCCACAGAAGAAGGGTGCTATAGAAATGTTGATAACCTTGTTATCGTTTTCTTGAATTTTTGTTGGGTCAACACTGAGCTTAACGCCCTTATCGGTTAACACACATTCAAGGGGAATCATAACTTCGGCATCGGTGAAGTAGTAGTTAATGATAATGCCATTATCTACATTTTCGTAGGTAACCTGACCATCTTGAACGGCATCGCCGTAAGAATAGTAGGTGTTCTTTTCGTCTTCAACGAAGTTTTGACATTCTACTGCAAGAATAGATTCTACTCTGGGGTGCTTTTTAACCGGCATACCGAATTCATCTACTTCGGGTGCAGTTGGGTCTACAGGGGTTGTGCTCCACTGTTCGCCTGTTGCTTTGCTTGTTAAAACAAGACCCATATTAAGTTTGTTAAGTTCAAGTGTATAGTTTGCGTTTTCTGCTATAAGGTTGCCCTTTGGTTTATCGGACGCAGACACCTTTTCAAAGGCAGCCGAGCCAAAATCGGTATTTGCGCAAGCCGATAAGGAAAGGAGTAAGGCAAAACAGCAAACAATGCTAATAATCTTTTTAATCATGCTGTTTTACCTCCTTACAGTGTTAAAATTTCGGAAACTACGGTAACAATGAAGCCACCGAACTGTTGAACAAGAATTACAATTGTAATTGCTAAAAATACAATTGCTGCAACGCCTGCTAAAGAAAGTACGCTTGTACCAATAAGGCGTGGCATGCTGATATCGTGAATTTTTAAAAGACCGATAATCATAAGTAATAAGAACCAAAGAATTGCAACAGCTTCGGAAATGGTTAAGAAGCTGGCTTCGCTTGGAAGAAGAACGTTTGTAAGTAATAATCTTATAACCTTTTCAATGATAAGTGGTTGTAAGCTATAACAGGTAACAATGGCAATTTCTTTGAAACGACCACGGCCACCAAGAAGTGTACATACCATCCAGTTAGCCACTACCCATAAAACAACAAGACCTGTTGTTTTAATGAAAAGCCAAATAGAGTTAAAGGAAGCTACATCGTAAACTGTGAAGAGGAAGCCACCCTTTAAGGTGTTAAGAATGGTAACTACATAGAATAAGAGTACGCTTATTACGCAAAGCACTATTGAGCCTTGACGTTTTTCTTTAATTTCGGTAAAGCAGTCGGACGGATGTAAAAGCGCCGAGAACATTAAGCTTACCTGTTTGTTTTTAATGAGTTTAATCTTCTTTTTGGAAGATACAACAAGGAAAACAATAAGAAGAACAATAACTAAAAGTAAAATTATAAAGATAAGTACGAAGTTATTGTTAATAATTTCGCCACGCATATATTCAAATGCAATAGCGTATGTATCTCTGTCGTAGCCTTTTTTAGCAAGCTCTAAAGCAGTTTCATAGTCGCCATCGTTGATATATGCACGAGCAAGTGCACCGTATGCAGGCTGGAAGTTGTTATCTATACTTAAAACTTCTTCCCAACCTTCTTTAGCGCCTTCATAGTCGCCCTTGTTGGTTAAAGCAATAAGGTTTTTAACCTTTGCACCGAATTCGGTAATTTTGAAAACGGTAATTTTGTTTGTTGCGCCATCGGCAACAAGAACTTCGCTACCACCGTCTTTAATTGCAAGTGCAGAAACGGTTACGAAGTTACCAAGCTGTGAACCGAAGCCCATACCACCACCGAATACCGAAAGGATACGGCAGGATGGGTCGTAAACGAATACCTTACCAAAAGCAGATTCAAGACCGTATACAAAGCCGTCGTTATCTACTTCGATATCGAAAATATCTTGCTTGGAAACAGCACCTGAATTATAGGTGTTGTTAATTTTTGTATCTACAAAGCTAATATCGTCGGAACCTAGAATGTTGTTTCCAATACCGGGTCCTAACTTTCTTACCTGACCTTTACGGGAAGTATCGGTATAACCTGTGCTGGTATAGATAAAGCCTTTATCATCTATTGCAAGGTCAACGAAACAGAAGGGTAAGCGCTTTGTTGTTTTTGCTAATTTTGTGTTGTTGGGGAAAATACGGTTTTTGATGTTGGTAAGCACGCTGCCAACGGTTGCGCTTACGGTATTTGCGCCATAGAAGCCTTGGAATACCATTTCGCTATCGTAAAGGAGTGCGCCGTAGTATGAACCGTCACTTAAAATGTAAGTGTAGCCATAATCATCTATTGCCATATTTGTAGGACGGAAATCGAAATCGTCGGGAATAAGGTTAGATTCCGGAAGAGTTATTGTGTTAATTAAGGTTCCGTCTGCTGTAATGTGAAGAATTCTGTGTCCTTCGGTGTCGCAGATATAGATAGTGTTATCTTTTGCAATATAAAGACCACTTGCTTCTGCATAGGCTTCGGTGCCACCGATAAGTCCGATTTCGCGAACAAATGCGTAATCTTTACTTAGTACCACAATTCTTGAAGCTGCATCTAAAACGAAGAGATTTCCTTCGTTATCGTAGGTAATGTCCTTAATTTTGGTTAAGGGTGCAATACCAAAAGCAGTAGTTTCTATATTGAATTCTGCGCTGTACATAGGACGGTTGTAAACAGCCTTGTTTTCTTCGCCTACATCTGACCAGTAGGTATAACTTTCGTAAGGAACTTCAGCGAATGCCGAAATAGAGAAAGTAAGTGCTAGGAGTGCGGCGATAAAGATTACAAGAACTTTTTTAGCTGTACTTTTAATCATATTCCTACTCCTTTATACCTGCGCTGGCCATTGCTTCTACAACGTTACTTTGCGAAATTAAGAATACCAAAATGGGTGGTATCATCATAATAACCGTAACTGCCATGGACGAGCCTGCACGGGCCGTACCACCTGCAGTAATTTGTGTAACGATTTGTGGAAGTGTTTTAAGTTGTTCACTGAAGATTGTGCCGTTTGGTACTGCTGCCCAAATATCGCGGAATGCGAAGAGCATAAGGGTAAGCCAAGCCGGCTTAATTACAGGCATTACTATATTCCAGAAAACTCTGTAATGGCTTGCGCCATCGATTTTTGCCGCTTCAAGCAGGGCGTTTGGAATATAACCGTCGATGTACTGCTTTGCAAGGAATACACCGAGTGTTGATGCCAAGTGGGGCAGAATTTCTACCCAATAAGTATCAATAATATTCATTTTAGCGAATATTAAGTATCTTGGAATAGCAAGTGTGTACGCATTGAACATAAGTGCGAACTGAACTATCCAGAAAAGCACGTTTCTACCCTTAAATTTGCCCTTTGAAAGCACGAATGCTGCCATTGTAGCAATAATAATATAAAAGAAGGTAGATACCATACTTATAAATAAGCTGTTGAAAATATAACGAGATAGCGGAACCTTAAGCGAAGACATAAGGTCGGGCAAAATCATATAGTTTCCGATAGTTGGTCTTCTTACGAAGAAGCGTGGGGGGAAGATAAGAAGTTCATCGAGTGGTTTGAATGATGTACAAACCGCATAGATGAGTGGCAGCATGGTGAAAAGACCTGCTGCAACCAGGAAAGCGACGTTAATAAAATCGCCCCATCTTGAACGGGTAAAGCGTCTTACCGCCATTTTGTGTCTAGAAGGTAAAAATTTACCTCTGAATTTCTTTACGATATTAATAACTGCCACCTCCTTACTTTTCTACTGTGGAAAGAATTTTTCCAACAAGAAGTCTGGTTGTTACCATCATAATAAACAGCACAACTGCAATTGCGGAAGCATAGCCAAGTTCGTAACGAACGGTAGCCATATCCTGCATTAAGGAAACGATGGTATCAACTGCGTTTGATTTACTGGGATAGCCTGCAAGTGTTACTGCAATTGCGCTTACAGAGAAGCTGGACTGAATTTGCATAACAGCCGAGAAAAGTAACATTGTAGACATTGAAGGAAGTGTGATATAGCGAAGTTCTTGCCAACGGTTACGAATACCGTCGATAGCGCCTGCTTCGTACATATCACGGCTAACATTTTGAAGACCCGAAATGTTAGCAAGGAAGGATACACCCATACTTTGCCAAAGCTGAACGATAATGATGATTGGCATAAGGAAGGTTGCGTTTTTAAGCCAAACTATAGGCTCGGTAATAATGCCGAGTGATAAGAGAAGGCTGTTTATGTAACCGTAGCTATCGCCACTGAAGGCTACCTGCCAAATGAAGTATGCGTTACCAACAAGGCTTGGCGCATAGAACATAAAGGAAAGGAAAGCACGGATGGTTGGTGTAAATTCATTAACGAGCCACGCAAGCATGAAGGCTAAAAGGAAGCCTAAAGGTCCTGCAACTACTGCAAAAACGAAGGTGTTTTTAACAGTAACCATAAAGTCGGGGTCGTTTGCTATTAGTCTTCTATAGTTTTCAAGTCCTACGAAATTCGGTGCCGAAATCATATCGTAGGAGGTAAGGCTGAAGAAGATAGATGAAAAAATTGGAACTATTGTGAAAATAAAGAAGAAAATCACAAATGGCGCAGCCATTACAAACATTGGAAACTGCTCGATAAAAGAACCTTCGGGAGCAGGTTTGCGGTCGCGCTGTAATACGCTTGTTTTATTTTTGCCTAACACTCTCTTCTTCCCTCCTTAACTATATTCTTTAATTTTACGGTCAATTTCGTCGTCGGCAATTTTGCTCCACTTCATAACCGCATCTTTAGAGTTTGTTTCGCCGTTAACAACTGTCCAGAAAGCCTGGTCAATTGCACGAGATAAGTAGTAGCTACCGGGAACTTCGGGTACTTCACGCACCTGTAAACGCTGCTGTTCCATTACAGAAAGATGTTCGTTATCCCAAGCGAGATTTTGGAACGCTTCTACGTTTGCAGTGGTGGTACGGCCGATCATACCAAGGATAGATTCTACATTATTATTGTATCTTGTTTGGGTTTCGGCGCTGGTCCACCATTTAAGGAATTCCCAAGCCTCGTCCTTATTTGAAGATTTTGCTATAATGCCACAGCCTGTACCTGCACCTGCGATAGTTCTATTGCCGTTTTCGGAAGCAGGAACGAGCGCAACGCCCCATCTGCCAGCAATTTCGGGTGCTGCAGAATAAAGGTTCATATATGTAGCAAGGGGTGCTATACCAAGGGGAACAACACCTACTCTGAAACGGTTGTAGAATTCAGCTTCTTTTAAGTAACCGTATTCGGTATATAAGTCTGTCCAGAAATCGAACACTTCGATAGCAGGAAGATTATTGAGTGCAGTTGCTGTTTTTTCTTCATTGTAAAGTGAAAGTCCGTTTTGTGCCATAAGTGTTGGTAAAAGGTTAAGGCTGCCGATACCTGTATTTACGGTAGTAGCAGTTGTAATTTGTGTATAAGGCACGTAAACGTTCATATTATTTCTTTGAATTACCATTGCAGCATGCTTGAACTCGGTCCAGTTTGTAGGCACAGAAAGACCAAGCTTTTCCATAATGTCTTTACGGTAATACATAATGAAATAACTTTGTGTATCGGGTAATGCATAAAGTGCATCGCCGTATTTATATGGTTCTTCACTAGTGGTTTGGAAGCGCTTTAACACTTCACCACAGTCGGAAAACTTGGTTAAATCGTGAAGTGCGCCACGAATACCAAGGTTTACGGGTTCGGTTCTGGCAAGGTGTAACGAAAGGTCGGGGAAGTTGCCTGCAAGAATACCGTTAATAAGTGATGCAGAAACAACGTCTACCCTAACATCGATGCTGGTTTCGGGTGTGAAGGAGTCTTTAATTAAGGAGTTAAGAACCATTGCCTGATCTTGACCCCAGTTGATCCAAATTTTGATTTGCTTTTCAGATTCGCTATCGCCTGTTAAGGAATATTCCTGAATGAAGGATGCGAAAAGGCGAACAACGCCATAGCCGAAGGAAGCAAAAATGTTTGGAGTTTTGTCGTCCATTTCTTTGCCATAAGGTACAACCTGAATTTCGTCAAGTGATAATGGCATATTGGTCATATCGTAAAGCCAGGAGCTTACCGATGTGTAGTTGTTGTAGTAGTCCTTAACGTACTGTTGTGCAACATAAGGGCTTTTTAACATTTGGTTAAGTACACGGGCCATATTTTCGATAGCCGCAATACTTTGTGTACTTCCACTACCCGATAATTTTTTCATATCGGCAGCAATGGAATTAAGGTTTTCTTTGCACCATTCTAAAGTTTCGGTAAAGCCATCGATTTGCTTGAATAATTCATAGTCACGGTTAACGTCGGGGCTTTCGCCTGTTATCATAACTATTTTGATATATTCGTCGCCAAGGCGTGAAACAACTTCGGAAAGTCTTTGAACATACTCGCTTTGGGCGCCTACTGCAACTTCCATGGAAATTTCGTGTTCGCCTGCATCGAGCCAAATGTAATAGGGCGATTTTTCATCTTCGCCAAGGGTGTAATATTCCCATTCGGTTCCGAAGGGGAAGCCTATATCTGCAGCCTCTGCAAAGGGCATTTTGCCGTCTACTTTAAGTTTTCTCCAGCTAACGCCGTTAATAAGCTCGGACTGTTTGTATCTAAAGCCAATATAATAATATCCTGCAGTTTCAACATTGAAGGTCCAGTTCATAGCGCTGCCGGGGCTTTGCCAGGCTGTACCACCAATATAGTTGATTTTGCTGGTATATGGGTCGGCAGGGGTCATACCTGCGTCGGAATTATTGCTTTTAGGAATAAGCGATTTTGAATTTTTAATTTTGGCATTTTCTGCCTGAATTGTAATAATGTCGGCGTCGTTTGCTTCAAGATTATAGTCAACCGATAAATCTTCATAAGCTTTAGCCTTATCGGGAACGGTAAGGGTAATTGCCTTAATTAAAATTCCCTGCTCTGCATTAGCAACGGTAAGTGTATGGTCGCCTGCAGAAAGCGCAAAGGTATAAGGTTCGGTAACCATACCTGTAAAGTCTTGTAAAACAGATGTAATGTATTCGCCTGTTTCAACTTGTTCTTGAGCATATTCGTTGCCTGCCCAGTCTACACGGGGAGCATCGGAAATGTTTTTCCATTCCCTTTTAAGATCCATACCTTCGGCAGCTGCAAATGGATACTGACCGTCAAGCTTTACCCCTACACTAGGGTCAATGCCTGCAGCAGTTGGTTTCCAAGTTATTTCTAAATTATAAAGGGCATTTTCAGGAACATTTACGGCAAATGTAAGGCCGCCTAATCCATCTTCCCAATTGATTTCTTCTGTGCCATAGGTTGCAGTTGCACCATCGGCAATAAAGGCATCAAGAGCGACTGATATTTCCTCTTTTGCTTCTTTAAAATTATTGTCTTTGATGTACTGTTCGTAGTCGGTAGTAACTGCATTAGCCTGTGTATCAGCAACAGGCGTATCGGTTGGGTCTGCCTCGTCGGCAGGCGCAGCGCTACATACAACCGTACTTGTTAGTATTAGTATGCTAAGAATTAAACATATGCTTTTTTTCATTATTTCAAGCACAATATCAGTCCTTTCGCCTTTTGGAGTTTGCTTATTTTTTGCCTTTAAAAGTTTTGCTTTTGCAAGGGCGAAGAAGGCGCTTCGCCCTTGCTGTTTTAAAAATTATTTAAGGTTAATTGAACCACTTTCGTTCTGATAAAGACGGATATAGTCAATTTCGAATGAAAGGTTACCAAGGTTTTCAGTAATATCGGACTGGTTGCCTTGATAAAGGTGAGCTGCTTCGTTTACTGTTTCGCCTGCTTCGTTTTCATATGTTTGACCCAGTGTGTACATATGGTTTGTAATGATAACCGACATATACTGGTTGAAGATGCCTTCGTTGCTGGTTTCAAAGCCGTCTTTGTCGAAGCCTGTAACCGTTCTGAGGCCGGTAATATCAAACGCAGAAGCATTATCCATATCGCTTCTTGTTGCTGTATAGTAAGGCTCTTCAGGTCTTGCTTCGCCGTCTTTATAGAGCCAGAAGGACATTGTATCTTCGGTCCATTCGAATTCTACTGTATACCAATCGTAAGTGATTTCTACACTACGGTCATCGGTTTCAATTTTGTATGCGTTGCCGGCGCCGTTACCGGTACCACAGCTGCATTCCTGAGTCTTACCATCTACTATAAGTTTTTCACCGTTTTCATCGTTATACCACTTGTGGATACAGGTTTCTGCCAAATTAGCATGCTTTGTTTCGCCGAAAACTTCGAATACGTCGATTTCGGTGGAGTATTCGCTAAATGTATCGTAACCCATTGCGCCACGAGAAGAGAGCCAGAGAGCCGGGAATGCACCTGCACCAACAGGAATTTTAGCGTGCATTTCAAGTCTGCCGTACTTATAGCTCATGGAGTTTGTGGTGTTAAGACCATAGTTGATTTGGTAAATAGGTGTACCGAGTTCGGTAGTTCTGCCTGTATAGTAACAGTTAAGGCTCATACTGTCGCCATCGAAGGTAGCAGTATTAGCATATTCAAGTGTCTTACGGGTAGACATTGAAGTAGAGCTTTGTGTCCAGATAGAAGTATCGAGCGCGCCA
>JAFOFE010000032.1 GCA_017387475.1 Clostridia bacterium
TATGACACCCTTATTGGTGTGCTTGGTATAGATGGCGAAAGCGATGGCTCGCTTAAAGATTTTGGCGTAAATTACGAAGAGGTTGCGCTAAACGACGAAGGCAGACCCGATATTGAAAAAATTAAAGAAACACTTAAAAGCAAATTTTACAAGGTTGCCTACATACAAAGAAGCCGTGGTTATTCGCTTCGCCCTTCACTTACCGTGGAAGAAATTGGTGTTTTGGCAAAGGCTGTTAAGGAAATATCCCCCGAAACTTTGGTTTTGGTGGATAACTGTTACGGTGAATTTGTAGACACCGAAGAACCTGTAAGCGTTGGAGCAGACCTAATTGCAGGCTCGCTAATTAAGAACCCAGGTGGTGGTATTGCCCCAACAGGTGGTTACATTGCAGGCAGAGCAGACCTTGTTGAAAAATGTTCATACCGTCTTACCTGTGCAGGCGTTGGACGTGAAGTTGGCGCTTCACTTGGCCATAACCGAGAACTGTTTATGGGGCTTTTTGCTGCGCCCCATACCGTTGGCGAAGCCTTAAAGGTTGCTGCATACGCAGGCGCACTTTTTGAACTGCTCGGCTATGAATCTACACCAAAATATAACGCAAAGCGTGCCGATATTATTGAAAGCGTACTTCTTAAAAACAGCGAAGCACTTGTTGCTTTTTGTCAGGGTATGCAAAAGGGCGCACCTGTAGATTCCTTTGTTACACCTGAACCTTGGGATATGCCCGGTTACGACGACCCCGTTATTATGGCTGCAGGCGCATTTACACTTGGCGCTTCTATTGAACTTTCGGCAGATGCTCCACTTCGTGAGCCTTATGCTGCTTGGCTTCAGGGTGGCCTTAACTTTGCGAGTGGTCAGGCAGGGGTACTTCTTGGCGCACAAAGTATGATAGATAAAGGAATTATTAAGCTATGAAATTAATTGCTAAAGACAATGTTTTTTCGCTTCACCCCCTACCCGACGGTTTTTTATATTCATATTTAATTGAAAAAGAAGACGCGCAAATTACGGTTGGCTATAAAATGGTTTCGTTTTCAAGTGGCAAAATTTCCAACGTTACCAAAAACGTTTATATGCTTACCAAGTTTGGCTCGGCTTACAAAAGCTTTATAGATAAAATAAAAAATTATCTTACCTGTTTTGCCATTCCCCTTGAAAATGGCGACTGCTTTGTAATTGAGCTTGACGGTTGCGCTACCCTTTTTGGTGCCGAAGGCGAAGAGGTGTGGTCGGACAGACTTCTTTATAAAAAAACAGCACCGGGTGGTGTTGCAGTAAACGGTAATACAATTTGGATTTCCTTTACAGACAGCAACGTGCTTATTCGTTATGACCTTAAAACACTTCGCCAAGAATTGCGAATTGGTGGCGAGAATTCCCCCTTTAACAAACCAACAGGTCTGTTCCCTGCAGGCAGTAAAATTTTTATTTGCAGTAAGGCAGAGAACTGTATTTGGAAAATGGACTGCGCAACCTACAACACCGAAGTTTATTATAATTTCGATGAAGGTGTTAAAGATTATAAGTTTATTTCAAAATATGAAATTGTGGTTTTAAATTCGGGAATTTATCTTATATAAAACAAAAACTGAACGGAAAATTCCGTTCAGTTTTTTCATTTTAAAAAGCAAAACTATCAAGTTTTTCTGTAATAACCTTTGCCACTTCTTCAAGCACACCTTCATTATAAGGAAGTTGAAGGTCTGCCGTTGTTACTAGTTCTTCGAAGGTTTTTGTACCTGCGCCATCCACAAAAGCAAGATACTTATAGAACGCTTCTTGCCAATTTTTAAGCGAAAGCGCAAAGAATTGAAAGGCTACCGTTTGCGCCATACAATAATCTATATAATAAAGTGGGTACAAATACACATGGAGTTGGTGTTGCCAACCTGCGCCACGGCTATAGAAAGGAAGGTCGGTAAGGTTAAGGTGTGGTCTGTACTTCTTTTCAAGCTTTAACCAAGCTTCGTTGCGCTCATCGGGTGTTAGGTCTTCGTTCTCATACATAATGTGTTGGAATTCATCTACCATACAGCCGTAAGGTATAAAGTTTAGCGCGTCGGCAGTGTGATAATACTGATATCTTTCGGTATCTTCCCCGAAAAATGCATTATGCCAAGGCGCAGTTAAGAATTCCATAGACATTGAATGTACTTCGCAGGCTTCAATTGTGGGCGATTTATAGTCGGGTATAATATCCTTTCTTGCAGCCACAAACGCAGCAAACGCGTGGCCTGCTTCGTGGGTTAAAACATCTACATCGCCCGAAGTGCCATTGAAGTTAGAGAAAATAAAGGGCGCTTTATAGCCGGGGAATTCGGTGCAATATCCACCCGGTGCTTTGCCGTCCTTGGAAAGAAGGTCGTAAAGCTCGTTTTCGCTCATAAAGGTAATGAAATCGGCCGTTTGACTGCTCATTTCCTTATACATATTAATAGCAGCTGCCAAAAGTTCTTCGGAACTGCCCTTTGGCGAAACATCGCCTTCTTTAAAAATAACGGCATTATCGTAAAGGTGGAGTTCATTTACCCCTAGGCGCGTCTTTTGCGCCTCTTTAAGCTTGGTTACAACGGGTACAATATATTTTTCAATTTGGTTTCTAAATTCTGCTACCTTTTCGGGTCCGTAACAGTTTCTGCCAAGACGGTCGTACCCCATTTGAATATAGTTTTCATAGCCTAGCATTCTTGCCTGCTTGTTTCTTATTTTTACAAGACGGTCATAAAGGCTGTCGAATTCTTCCCTGTGGGAATCGAAAAATTCGGCATCCTTTAAAAATGCCTTTTGGCGAACGGCACGGTCTGCCGACATTTTATATTTGGTAAGCTTTGGAAGTGGCAGCATTTCGCCTTCCCATTCTACCATAGCCGAAGCAAAAAGCTTTTGATATTCCGACTGAAGCTTGTTTTCTTCTGCAGAAAGTTCAATAATTTCGCTGCTGAAACAGCGAAGTGAAATTTCGGTATTTATAAACATAAGCTTGCCGTAATGTTCCATAAGTTCGGCTTTGAATTTAGATGCTACCATGGCTTTGGATATGCCCTGAAAAGCGTCGGTTACGGTGGGGCCTACTTGGTCGAAAAAGTCGTTTTCGGCATCGTAAAATTCGTCTTTAGTATTAATAGTATGGCGCACATAAGCAAGGCTACCTAAAGTTGAATATTCTTCGCTTAAAGCGCATACTTCACTATAAGCCGAAATTATTTCTTTTGCCGAAGCTGCGTTTTCGATAGTTTCTTTTAAAGTGTTTAATTTTGCCTTTAATTCGTCTATGTTGGGACGATTATAGGGCATTTCACAAAATTTCATATTATCACCATAATTATTATACCACTTTTTGCCTTTTATTAAAAGAACTTATTGTAACTTAAAGCTTGTTATGTTATACTATTTTTAACCGGAAAACATTGTTTTTTGGAAAGTAATATCTCTTTAGGAGGCATTTTGTATGAAAAAAGTATTTACAATCATTACAATCGTTATCGGCGCTATCGCAATTATTTGTGGTATTATCTGCCTTGCAAGCTCTGACATTAACGCTTACACCAGTTCTGCCGATACTTCCATTTCTTTTGGTGCAGACTACTACACCGAAAGCTATAAGGCAATGGCAAAGGCTGCTAACAACGCTGCCGACGCTGCTGAAGCTGTTGCCGACTTCGGTGCTGCAATGCTTTCTGCATTTGGTATGTTCTTCTTCTTATCCGGCGCTTTAGTTACACTTAAGGGCGTTAAGGAACTTTTAGTTGTTTTAGCCGACGAAAAGGCTAATGCTCCTGCTCCTGCATTTGCTCCTGCTTATGCACCTGAAGCTGCGCCTGCACCCGAAGCAGCCGGCGTTTTCTGTGGCAACTGTGGCGCTAAAAACGAAGGTGGCGAATTCTGCGCTAACTGTGGAAACAAACTTTAATCTATAACATAAAACGGCTTTAGCATATTTTTGCTAAAGCTGTTTTTTTATATATTTTTCTTCTTCTTTGACATTTTGGCAAGTTTGTGCTAAAATAATTTCGTTCAGTCGGTTGGACGGCCGCGAATAGAGTTTTACTACTATTTGAGGAAAGTCCGGGCATCGCAGGGCAGGATAACGGCTAACGGCCGCCGAGGGCAACCTTAGGGCTAGTGCAACAGAGATATACCGCCACTTTTTGTGGTAAGGGTGGAAAGGCGAGGTAAGAGCTCACCACGGGACTGGAAACTGCTCCCGTCTGTAAACCCTATCCGATGCAACACAGAATGAAACTATACATTTGCCCGATGTGTTTCGAAATGTGGCTAGAGCCTGTCGGTAACGGCAGGTCGAGATAGATGGTCGTCGGGGAATTTTCCCTAAGTTGCAAAACGCCAAGTTTTTTATTGGGCGAAGCGTTCGGCAACTTCGTACAGAACCCGGCTTATAGACCGAGTGAATACTAAAAGAAAGACCTTCGGGTCTTTCTTTTTTATGTTTAATTATACCTGTTTTAAGCAATTATATTCCTTGACAAAAGGTCTTAAATATGTTAGCATAATAGGGTAAATTAACCGAAGGAGGTTACATAAATGGAAAGAATTAAAACCTTATCTTCAAGAAATCTTGAGGCTTCTGCTAAAACCGGTGGTTGTGGCGAATGCCAGACTTCTTGCCAGTCTGCTTCTAAAACTTCTTGCTCTGTTGCTAACCAGAAGTGTGAAAAGGCAAAGAAATAATTTAAATTTAATAAAATAGCCGCAGAAATCTGCGGCTATTTTTCTATGGAGTTGTAAAATTTGATACACGCTTATAAACTTGGTGGATACAATATCGTGCTAGATGTAAACTCGGGTTCGGTTCACGTTGTTGACGAAGTTGCATTCGATATTATTTCCAACTACGAAAAAAAATCTCTTGATGAAATTATTGCCGAAACTACAAAAACTCACGGTGTTTCTGCCGAAGATGTTAAGGCAGTTTTTGAAGATATAGAAACCTTAAAGGCAGAAGGCAAGCTTTTCACCGTTGATAAATTTAAGGCGCTAGCTAAAGAATTTAAAAAACGCCAGTCGGTTATAAAGGCACTTTGTCTTCACGTTGCGCACGACTGCAACCTTGCTTGCAAATATTGCTTTGCCTGCGAAGGCGAATATCACGGTCCCCGTGGTCTTATGTCGTTTGACGTTGGTAAGCGCGCGCTTGACTACCTTATTGAACATTCGGGTAGTCGTAAAAATTTAGAGGTAGATTTCTTTGGTGGCGAGCCTTCCTTAAACTTTGAAGTTGTAAAACAACTTGTGGCTTACGGCCGTGAAAAAGAAAAGGAAACAGGCAAAAACTTCCGTTTTACCTACACCACAAACGGAATTATTTTAACCGATGAAATTATGGACTTCTGCAACAAGGAAATGAGCAACGTTGTGCTATCGCTTGACGGCAGACGTGAAGTAAACGACCGTATGCGCGTTAACCGTGGTGGCAGTGGCTCTTACGATGTTATTGTTCCAAAATTCCAAAAGTTTATAGAAAAACGTGGTGGAAAAGACTACTACATTCGTGGCACATACACCCGTTTTAATAAAGATTTTGCTTCGGATATTCTTCACATGGCAGACCTTGGCTTTAAAGAAATCTCTATTGAGCCTGTTGTTGCAGACCCTAGCGCACCATACGCCTTAAAACACGAAGACTTGCCCGAACTTCTTACACAGTATGAAGTTCTTGCAAAAGAAATGATAAGACGCGAAAGAAACGGCGAAGGCTTTACCTTCTACCACTATATGATAGATTTAGACGGTGGCCCTTGCGTTGTTAAGCGTGTTTCGGGTTGTGGGGTTGGTACAGAATATATGGCTGTTACACCCGAAGGCGATTTCTACCCCTGCCACCAGTTTGTTGGGAACGAAGACTTTTTACTTGGTAACGTTTACGACGGTGTTACAAACGCTGCCGTTTGCGACCAATTTAAAAACTGCAATATCTATTCCCACGAAGAATGCGATAACTGCTTTGCAAGAATGTACTGTTCTGGTGGTTGTGCTGCTAACGCATACAATTCTACAGGAAGTGTAACCGGTGTATATAGCCTTGGTTGCGAACTTCACAAAAAAAGAATTGAATGTGCAATTATGATAAAAGCAGATGAAGCGTTTGGGGGTTAAACCGTATGCTTAAATACATCTTTCCCCTTTCTTACCCTAAAAAAAGCGTTTTAAAATCGGCTATTGGTTATTTTTTAGTTTACTTTTTGTCATCGCTTTTAAAAGGTACTTTGGTTTACTTTTTTGGCGAAGGCACTACCCTTGGTAATTTAGGTGGATACATTGCCCTTCTTGCCACAGTTTACATTTTTATTGGTCTTTTGCTTTTATGTTTTGACCACCTTAAAATTGGAAGAAAATAAAATTTACTCTGCACCAAATTTTTGGTGCAGAGTTTTTTTATTTGTGCAGGAACTGATTAAAGACTTCGTAAAGGCCGGTTGACGCCAACCCCGAAACCATACCACCCAAAATTATTTCGGGCGATACAGCCATATTTATCCAAACGTTAAGGCCTGCACCAAGTATGCCCACAACAAGTGGAATAAAGCGATTAAAGGCTTCTTTTGGTGTTAGATTTTTAATTATATAGCCAACGCAAAGGCAGATGCCCACAATGGCAAATATCATATAATCTTCTAAAAAGTTCACTATTGCGCCCTCCTTTCAAGGTCGGTTATTCGGTGATTCATAACCTTAAATTTTTCACCGAAAAGGTTGTTTTCTTCTTCTAGCTTATAGGTGCGCTCAATAATTGAGCCAAGCCCTTCAACCTTTTTTTCAAGCTGTTCAATTCGGTATTGCCACACCCTGTTAGAAAGAAGTGCGCCAACCAGCGAACCTATGCCCGAACCAAAAAGACCAATTACCGCCACTAAAACGGCATCGCTCATTTTGTTTCCTCCTTAATAATGGCAGAATAACCTTTGGCTTTAATCTCGTTTGCCAAGTTTTCGGCATTCTTTTTAACGGTAAATGCGCCAACTTGAACACAGTAAAAGATTTTTGGTTGTTCTACTATTTTTTTGCGAAGTCCTGCCTTTTTTACAATAACTTCAACAATGGCTTTAGCAGCACTGTCTGCGTATTTTTCGCTTAAAATTACGGGAACATCGGTAGCGCTATCCATAAAGCCAAGTTCTAAAAGTACGGCAGGCATTTTGGTTGCCCTGCATTCGTAAAGGTTAGAAGATGCCAGTGGTGTTGCACGGTTTCCTTTAAGTGAAGTGTGCTTAATTAGGTTTTCGTAAAGGTCTTTTTGCCACTCTTTAGTTTTTTCGGAACAGTTTTTATAAACGTACGCCACTATTCCACCACCCTTGCCACCATAGATACCTGCGTTATGATGAAGCGAAATATAAATATCGGCGCCAAACTTATTGGCAGCTGCCACACGCTCCTCAATAGTAATTTCCTTTTCGCCATTTGGGTCATCGGTTCGAAGAAGGGAATAGCCGTCATAGTCTTTTAATATAGTTTCTATTTTTTCGGCAATTCTTGCGTTTAAAACCCATTCCCTTGTTTCGTTAGCATCTAGCTTTTTAAGGCATCGTTTGCCTGCTGTGTACCTATAATGTCCTGCTGTTAATGCAATTTTAAACATTTCTCTCCTCCTCTTTTATTTTTTCTACGAAGTTAAAATATTCTTGGAATTCGTCTGCCTTTAGCACCCTTTGGCGAAGAAGCGCCAATTCATCATCTACCGAATACACTTCGCGAATACGGTTTACTACCCTTTGTTCGTAAGGTGTAGGGTCAATTTCAACCGGTTCGATTTCAATATCAATTACTTCTCCATTTAACAACTGTTTCATTTCGCCTTACCTCCCATATACCGTTACTGTTGTGCCAGCTTGGAATTTATAGCTTTGGTTTGCAGTAGTAATGTGAACATATTTCTTTTGGTTTTTTACAAAACTTGTAGCAATGGAAGTCCAACCGTTGCTTGTTCCTGCATAACCCAAACTTGTAGCATGTCCATTTTTAAACACTTCGCCATATAAAAAAGTGTCTTCTTTAAAATTGCCCTTAACTCGTATTTTGTTTTTGGTGTTTTCAATTAAGCCAGCCCACGCGGATGTTCCTTGCGCCCTTAAAAAAACATCTCTATCAGAAAGTGAAAAATTTTGTCCTTCTGAAAATGCAATATATAAAGGTGTGGTTGCAGGGTTTTCGCTTGTTGCAGGCGTATCAATACAAATTAATATTTCATCATAAGGCGCAAACGACACATTTGCATTCCCAAAAGAAACTACCGTAAGACCGTTTTCGCCCGCATTGTCAACATTTTCTTGTGTTACTTCGCCAGATAATATTTTTGTATAACCACCACCAACATTAGCCAAAGCCTGCGCCACAGCCTTACCACTTTGGGCATTTTCGCTTTCGGGGGAAAATGTTTGGTCTACATGTACATTGCCGTTGTCCCCTTCTGTCGAGGCGCCCATATTATAGGGAAGGTCGTTCCAAGCCGTTTTTCCGTCGCCAACCTTAATCCAACAGCCGTTCTTACCGTCGTTTACAAAAGAAAGCTCGCCATCTTCTAACACCGGGTTTTCTTCTTGCCATTCTTTAAGCGCTTGGTGTCTATGACAAATATGCGCATCTACAAATATTTTTTTACCCATATTTTCACCCCTTACTTCCATTTACCACAGGCAGACATACAAATTCTAACCGATTGTTCTTCGGTGAATTTTTGAAGCGCCAAAACGTAAATTATGCCTGTGTTAGTTTTTTCGGTTGACCTTTTGGTAACCAAAAAGTTCGCCCCACTATCTTCTACCGAAAGTACAAGTTGTGGCACGTCTTTAAACATATCGGGAAAGGCAATGGCGCCAACTGCAGCGTAAAAATGTGCATCTCCCCAGGCCGTTTCGGGTTTTACTGCAACGGTTTTTTCTGCAAAGCACTTTAAGGTTCCGTTCGGCCATTTTTCGTACTGCCAAATGCCACTTACACCCGTTTCAACCGTAAGGTCCTGCCTTACCGAATTAAGTTCGGCTGTAAAATTTTGTTCGGCTTCGCCTATTTCGGCAGAAAGTTCGGCTATACCGGAATTAATTTTTTCGGTTAATTCGTTTGTTATTTCTTGCGCCTTATTTTCTACGGCAGATTTAATGCCTAGGGTTATTGCCTTGTTTTGCACAGGGTTTTCGCTAATTTCGGAAAGCTCTTCATCTACTGCTAAAGTAATTTTTGAAGACCCATTAACCCTTTTGCCTGTAAACACAACGGTTGTACCTTCGCTAAACTCTAGTATTGTTTTTTGGTTTTCGTCGGCAATTTCCTTAACCTGATTTAAATGCCTTGCCACGCTTTGCGAAGATGCTCTTACGGCATCTACTTTAGCGTTTAAGGTTTGTTCAATTTCTTCTGCCTTTTCGGTAAGCTCTAACATTATTTCTTCTGCTTTTTTAGAAATATCGTTTTTCCCCTTGTTTTCGATGCTAAAGCCAAGACCTATGGGCGAAGGTGTAAAATAAAGTTGCATTTGCGCCTTGCAAAGCTCCCAATTCTTTTCGCCACCCACAAAAATTCTTACAACAATTATGCAGTCAAGACCCGAAGATGTTATTTTGCTTGTTAAATAGAAGGGAGCGAACAGGTTGTCCCCTTCTCTTTTTTCGGTTTCGGCAAGCTCGCCCGAAAGGGAAACGGCATCTATTTGAAGCCAAACAGGTGTCCCCTGTGCCCTGTGCGCCTCAATTACTTCGGCAAGCTCGGCATCGGGACTAAAATATAAGGCAGTTGCACGGTGTTCGCCCTGAACACCACCACAAATACATTCTTCGGGAAATGCCGTGTGCAAACCTATTGTATAATTTATAATTTTTTCCACTTTTTCACTTCCTAACATTTGGTTTTATATTGAATAATAATGCCTTTAAGTGTTGTTTCGCCGTTAAAATAAAGCTTGGCAGTTAGGCTTTCGCCAATAGCGCCAACGTTAATTTTTGTTGGGCTATCGCCGAACACCGTTCTTCTTTCGGCTACCTGTTTTGCACCGTTATAAAGGCAAAGTCTTGCGTTTTTGCCACTGCCTACCAGCAGAATTTTATAAAGTCTTACAGTTGCTTTTGTGGTATCGGAAATATCTGCTTCCACCACCATATCTACGCTTATTTTAGCGCAATAATGTTCGTTTAGCATAACCGAATCGGTATCGCCTTGATAGGTTGATGGCAGTATTATGTAAACCGAATCTTTGTTGAACTCGAAATACAAAAGCATTTTTCCAAGGTAGGAAAAGCCACCTATTACATTTTGTGGAAAGCTCCATTCGTAAGTGGTATAACCCTTTTCGCACCTTTGAAAAACGGTAGCCTTGTTGCCCGAAAACAGTAAATATTTATCGTCCTGAACGGTAGCAAAATTGCACTTTTCGGCTTCGCCTATTTTTTGTACGGCGCTATTTGCTGTAACTTCCCACACCGAATTATCTTCGGCCTGAAACATAAGTTTGCCCTGCAGATTATCGAAGGTATCGGCTTTGGGCGAAGCTAAAAAATCGCATATCTTTTTGGGTGTGCATACCGAAATGGGCATATCTGCAATTTCGCCAAAAAGGTTTAATTTTTGGGCGCTTACTTCCCTTTTAAGTTCTGCCGTATAAAGCTCGCCTGCCTTAAAGGCTAACAGCTTGCCATCCTTATAGGTTGCATACACCACCGGCTTTTCGGCAGCGCCTAAATTGTTTGCCAAGTTTTCGGGAAAATAGAGTGGTTCGGTTTGCGAATTAAGCGCAATAAGCGACGGGGAAAGCTTGTTACCGTAAAATAAGGTTACAGGGTTTTGACCAAACGGCTGACTGCCTTCAAGTGTGCTGCAGGCTGTCATAGATGCTATTTTCTTTTGGGCTTCGGCATCACACTTTTGCGCTTCTATAATTAGGTTGTTAAGCACGCCCGTATATTTAGGCGCCCAAACTGCGCCATCCTTAAAGCTAAACAAGGCTCTGCCTGAATATCTGTCTATATAAAGCACCATTTGGCTTTCGCCTATGGTTACTTCGTTTGAAACTCGGTCGCCAGACGGTATAACAAAACGGTATTTTTCCCCTTCGTAAAGAAGTTCTGCCACAACAGGCGTATCATCCAGCTGTGCTATAGGAAGCGAATACGCGCAGGACTCGCCATCGGTTGTAAATGCAACACGGAAGCGCCCACCAAGCAGATTTTTGCGTTCGGGTAACACGGGGTCAGGTAGTTCCAAAGGCTTATCTTCGTGTAGTGCCGAATAATAATTTTCGCCACGCGCATTTGCAAGTATAAGTGGTGCATACATATCGCTTTGTGGTATTTCTACCCAACTTTTCTTATCTATGCCTAGTTCGCGCACCGAAACATAGTCTTCCGAAAAGCTGTAAACCCTGCGCACCATAAAATACACGCCAAGACCTTTAGTTGCCTTACCCGAAAAAACGGTATAGCTTTCGGGGTAGCCAAAATCGTTATCGTTTGTGGTAAAGTCCATATTACCAATTGAAATACATTCCCCATCCGACGATAAAAAAAGCATACTAAAGCTAATACTACCCGAAAGATTATCGAATCTACTTACTGCAATTCTGCCGTATTTGCCGTTTAAAAACATATAACAGTTGGTAATTTTAAAGGTGGTATCTATGCCTTCGCTGCCACTCATTTTATAAATATAATTTTGTGGGTCTATGGTAAAGCCTTTACGGCTTTCTACCCTGCCGTCCTTAATATCGCAGTTTAAAAGGCACTTAAACCTTTTGGCGTTTGGGGATATTAGCTCGCGCTTTATAGCAGTTTTTAAGGTTGTAAATTTCACTACATTTCACCCCCGGGTATAACATTTTTTACCCTTGAAATGTGGTTTTTAAGCTCGGCTTTTTTGGCAGTGTATATTGCCGACATTGCTTCTCTGCTATCGGTTTCGCCCTGTGCGCCTGCCACTAGCGCAGACACACCGAAACGAAGCGTTGACAGCACCTTTTCTGACGAAATTCCAACCTTTTCGTAAAGGGAAGAAAGTGGCGCAAAGCCTAGTTCTGTTAGAATTTCGTTTACAAGTGGAAGACCTATAATTTTAAGGTTTTCATCTACACAAGAAAGACCCAAAAGCTTTGCCGATTCTTCTAAAACTTTATATCCGTTCATTGTTTCTTTCCTCCCTTTTAAGTTCTTCAATTAGTTCTTCAACGTCGGGTACCGTGCCGGCCGGCAGCCTTTTAACAAACTGCGAAGGAGTAATTGCGCCCTGCTCTAAAAGCTTGGAAAGCGCCGAAATTCCTTCCTTTTCGCCCCTTGTTATGCCTTCGCTGGCTGTTGCCGTTACGCTTAAAACAAGGTCTTTATATCTTGCAGAATCGAACGGGAAGTACCATACTCCGTTTTTATCGGAAATTTTAAGACTTCGTTTACCGTACATTGAAAAGAAGAATTCTGCCCAAACAAGCGCAATATCCGAAACAAAATCGTAAAAACGGTTTTTAAGGGGCAGTAAATATCCCGATGCTGCTTCACGAAGGGCAATAATTGCCGATGTGTTTCTAGCTTCAAGGTCGCCAAGTGCTGCTTCGTTTGCGCCACACTGTGTTAAGGTGTTGGAAATTAGGTTGTTAACCGAATCGTTATACCCTGCCGAATAGTCGGGTGGGTTAATAAATTTTACTGCCGATTCAATTTCTTCGCCTGCGCCATACACCTTAATTATTTGACCGGGGTCGTTGGTAATTTCGCCACCAACAATATCGCCGTTTACAACCATTAAGGGCATACCTGCCGACATTGCCGACCAAGTAGATGCCGTTATCATACGGTTAATTGCAATTTGGTTAGGAATTATATAGGTAATTTCGCTGTCGCCATAAATGCAACCGTCCCTTCTTTCCCACGCAAAAACAGAAAGTGGGTAAAGTGAAATTCCCATACAAAATTCGGGGCGTATTACGGCATTTTCTATTACTCGTGTTGCAAAAACCTTAACTTCGCCGTTCTTTGTTTTTTCTTTAAAAAGCTTGGTGTAAACCCTTTCCTTTTGGTCGCCCTTTTCGTAAAGTAAGGCAAGCGTATTTTTGCTTGCGCCAAAACGCTTTGCTTCTTCTAAAATGCTTTTTGCACTTTTTTCTTCGGTTAAAATAATATATGGCTGACCTTGCACCGACGTTACTGTTGGGTCGCCAAAATAGACGTCTTCTACCTTAATTCGTTCGCAAATAATGTCGCCAAGTATTTGCTTGCCAAAGGGCTTGTCGGCATAAAGTCCTGTTTTAATGTCGGGGTCAAAATAGGTGTAAACTATACCTGTTCCCTTAATAAAGGCGTCCCTTAAAGCAAGGTCTATAACCGAAGCTAGCTTTACCCTTGTTTCTGTTGTGCTTTTATAAGAATTAAGGGCAGAAATTAACATAGAAATTTCGTTTTCCGATTTTAAGGGTGCATAAATTGCATTTTTGCTTTTGGCAAGCTCGGCCATTTCCTTTTCGGTAATTTTTCGGCTTTCAAGTGTTTCGGAAAAGCCTTCTGCGCCATATTTTACCGAAACCGAAGAACCTATTAGCTGTGCAATTTTAAATTCGCCTATTCGTTTAATAATATTGTGGCGCACAAGGGGTCGCTCGTTTCCTACGGCTGCGCCATGCCATTGGTCGCCCACAAAAAAGCGTTCATTAATAAGACCCTGTTCGTAAAGACCGTGTTTTCCGATAGCTGCCTTAAAACGTCTTGCCGATTCATATTCGGCAACAATATTTTCGGGACAATTGTTCAAAAAAACTCCTCCTTGTTACTAAAGTAGTGCCGAAGGCACTATTTTAAGTGCCTTCGGTCTTTTATTTAGTCCTTAATTATTCAACAGTAACGGTTACGGTGTCGGACTTAACGGTGTTGTTACCGTCGGCAGTAACTGCAACGAAGAAGTAGTGTTCGCCTGCTTCAAGGTCGGCAGGAAGCTTGCAGGTAGCTGTTGTTGCGCCTGCAATTTTAGCTGCGCCCTTGCCGGATGCAGTTTCGCACTTGAACCACTGGTAAGTAAGGTTTTCGCCTTCGGCTGTAACTGTAAGGCTTTCGTCAATTGCGCCTTCAATTACAGTAATGTCTTCGGAGTTCGCAGTAATGCTTACGGGTGCAGAAATCCACGCCCAGATGCTATCGGTTGCAGACTGTTTTACAAACACATCGTAGTAAAGACGGTAGTCGAACTTATATGCATCGGCGCCTGTATTCTGTTCGGGAGTGAAAACTCTCATCTTTTCGGTCTTCTTAACAAGGTGCGCTGCAGTTTTTGGAAGAACAAGCATAAAGATTTCGCTTGCATCATCGGCAGGCTTAAAGCCACCCTGTGCGCCCTTGTTAAACTTGTAAGCTGTCTTCATACGTTCGCTTACAACAGGGATAAGCGCAACACCGTTAATTGCCTTAACCTTTAAGTTTACTTCGCCCTGCTTGAAATCGGAAACGGTAATCATACGGCTAATTTCGTCGGATGCCATAAGGGCAGCGTAAGCGTGAGAATCAACGAAACAAACAAGCTCTTCATCGTAGCCTGCAACCGACTGAACTTCGTTTACAAGGTTCACGAAGGTTTCGTAAGGGGTTGCCATATCGCCGTTTACAAGGTTACCCTTCTGCTTTGCGATGGTACCAAGCTTTGAAAGAACATAAGCATCACATTCGGGAACAACCTTTGTGCGAACATATTCGCCAAGTATTTTACCTGCAAGGGATGCGATGCCGGTTTCGTCCATATCTTCACGGTCAATCTGTAAAGAACGAGCGCGATCCATGGTCATTGTGTAAGATGTGTTGGAAACGGTAACTGCGCCGTTTTCGAAACCACCTTCACGGTTATAATCGGTAAGACCTGCAAATTCTACATCGGGAATAATTACGGTCTTTGCACCAACAAATTTGGTGCGAAGCGCATTGTCGCCAAAGAAGGCAGTTGCGCTTTTTGCAGTAAACACTTTATCGAGTTCACTTGCATACATTTCAGCAGAAACATAAGAATTAATAGACATATTTTTTAACTTCCTTTCTTTTTTATGCCAAAGGCCAGTTCCCTCGGCCCTTGGCCCTTGGCCCTGGGCCCTATTTTATTTTGCCGAAGGCCAGTTCCCTCGGCCCTTGGCCCTTGGCCCTGGGCCCTATTTTATTTTGCCGAAGGACGTTTCCCTCGGCCCTCGGCCCTTGGCCCTGGGCCCTCTTTTATTTCCCCCAAACACCCTTTAAAAATTCGGCGTCGGCGGTGTGGTTTGCCCCATAGGATACCGAACCTAAACTTTCATTTCGGTTCTTTTCCTGCCAGGCTGCTTCGGTTTTTGCCGCTAGATTTCTTTTATGCTCGTAAAGCAGGTATTCAAATAACAGTCCTTTTCCACTAATTTCTGCAGCTGCTTTGACTTCCTGCGGCACGGTGGCTTCATCTAGCTCGGGGAATTGTTCTTTTAGTTCGCTAATTCCGTTTTGCTTTTTTGTATTAAGGGTATCTAAAAGTGAAAGCAGTTCGGTATCTTCCTTATATTTTTCTTTAATAAGGTCAATTCTGCTAATTGCGTTCCGGCTTTTAAGCCCCTTTACAAATTCCTTTAAGCCAACGCCCTTTTCGCTAGCCATGGCTTTAAGAATTTCAAGCTCTTCGGAAATGCTGTCAAGCTTCATTCCCTTTTGCGCAAGTGTTGCCGCTTCTTCAAGGTTTAGTTTTTTAATTTCTTTGTTAAACTTAACCTCTAAAAACGCTTTATCTTCGGAAGGGTTTGGTGTGGTAGCCGTTTCTTCCTGAACAAAGGTATTTTCTTGTGGTTCTGGTTGACCAAAAGCAGTTTCCTTTATTGTTTGTTCCATTTAAAACATCCTTTCTTTTCTGGGCTCGTGTAAAAACCCGCCCTACTAATCGGCGTGTCGGGGACGTCACGCCCTACTAATCGGCGTGTCGGGGGTACGGCTTTGCCCAGACCCTTTTGTCCTTCGGACATTTCCCCTATCAGGGGAATCTCGCCACGCCCTACTGGTTAGTTCCGTCGTAATTTAAAAAATTAAAAATTTCATTATTTAGTTCGGCAGTTTTCGTTGCCGATTTTTTTATTTCTTCGCCCTTTTTATGAATGTTTCCTATAATTACACCAAGGGCAAAAACAAGTGAAGTGTAAATTAAAATTAAAGCCGTTATCAAATATCCCACCCACCTTTCATTTTGCTGTAGCTTACAATTTCGCCCGTGCCACCCCGTTTTACATCGTAAAAAGCGTAACGAAGCGCATCCATTAGGTGATTATTTTTATCTTGCGGCATATTGTCTGCCGTTTTATCCCAACAATAGCTGCCTAGCTCGGCTATGGTGTTTTTGCAGGCAGGGTTTACGGTTATAAGATATTCACTAATATTCATAATTCCGTTAATAACCGAATCTTTACCCTTAACCGACGGCAAGATTCTTGTTATTCCAAGCCGTTTTAGGTCGTCGTTGCTTTTTGGCTCGGCGCTGTCGGCACGAATTCGCTCTTTTGCGTATCCCTTGCGCTTTATTTCTTCGGCAATATCGCAGTTAAGCATTCGTCTTTTATAAATTTCGTCGAATATGTAAATTTCTTTAAGGCGCTTGTTAACCTTAAAGGCAATAAATGCCGTTGGGTCGGATGTGTAGCCGTAATCAAGACCGAAATAGGCTTCCCATTCGTCGCTATTTGTATCCTTTACACCTTCGCACCAATTTTCAAAAACAAGACCGTCGGTTATTCCCCATTCGCCAAGACCTGCAACCAAATATCTTCTTGGATGCTCTTTTTTCAGTTTTTCGAATACGGCGTGGTCGGTTTTATCTAAAAATTCGTTTACGGTGTAGTTGGTGGTAAATGTATCGGTATCGGCAGACTCGGTATCGAAAAATCTTTTTTTAAGCCAATGCTTTTCGCTCCAGGGGTTAAAGGTTATTGTCGTTTGCTTAAAAAGTGGTGGAGGTATGGCGCCACGCGGCACCGATAAATCTAGTTTTTCGAAATCTTCAAGGCTATCTATTTCGAAGGCTTCTTCTACCCACACAAAATTCAAATATCCCTTTTCAACCGTTGTACCTGCAAGCTTTAAAACATCGTCGAACCCACGAAAAATTATTTTTTGCCCTGTTGGCAGGTATGTCATTTCAAGGGGGGACGTATTGTTTTTAAACAGGTGGGAAACACCCAACTTTTCTTGCGCCCATTTAAGCTGCGCATAGGTTGAATCTTTGTGGGTATTCATAACTGCGCGAACTACAAGCAGGTTACTGCCCGGATATTTTAGCAACCTATAAATTAGGTTAAGCGCAGTTGTTGTGCTTTTTTTAGAAGCCTTGCCACCCTTTAACACTCGGTAGCGTTTTTGGCTGTTCCAAAATTTATCGTAGCCACCACCAACCGTTTGGCTAATTGCTATTTTTGATATCATCTATAAGCACCACCCCACTAATATCCCCATTTTCGCCGTCGAGTCTTGAAAAAATTTCTTTAAGTGCCGAAAGGTCGCCCTTTGCAGCTTTTTCGAAAAGCGCTGCTGCCAAAAGTGTTAGCTTGGTTGGGTTTTTAACGGTTATCCCCTTTTCGTTTAAGGCAGTTTTTTCTTCATCGTTTAGCTTTAATGCCGTTATTTTTTTAAGCTCTTGTTCTATGCCTTTTTTCAAAACCCGACCCCCTTTCGTTTGGCGTGTATTTATTTTAGGGCAAAAAAATACGCTCTACCACGACATAAATCGTAGTAAAGCGGACACGAGCTAGGCTCGACCTAATCGCTAATTCAGTTTTTATATAATTTTTAAGTTTGTAGGCCCGACCGTAAGTTTTCAAACAAATTAAACATAAAAAAGACAGACCTTTCGGTCTGTCTTTTAAACTTATTAATCTTCTATTTCTGCTACTGTTGCAGTTTCGAAAATTTCGGTTGTTTTTTCATCGGGTTTTTTGGTTAAAAGCGAAACAGCAATTGCGAACACGAAGCCTGCTATGAAACCGGGAAGAAGTTCGTAAATGCCGGTTGCTGCCGAAAGGCCACCAAAGAGCCATACTACATCGACAACAGCGCCACCGATAACGCCGGCTAAAGCGCCCTGATAGTTAAAGCGCTTCCAGAAAAGTGAAAGGATAACAACGGGGCCGAACGCAGAGCCAAAGCCTGCCCAAGCATTTTCTACAAGGTTCATAATAGCCTGTGCGCCACTTCCCTTGCTGCTTGCAATAAAGAAAGCAATAGCTGCAACGATAACAACAACTGCTCGGCCTATCCACATAACTTCCTTATCTTTTGCGCCCTTGCGAATTAAAGGCTTGTAAATATCGGAAGTGAAGGAAGAAGAAGCAACTAGAAGTTGGCTATCTGCAGTAGACATAGATGCTGCAATAATTGCAGACATTAAAAGACCTGCAAGTAAGGGGTGGAAATACTTTTTAGCAAGTTCAATGAATACCATTTTTTGTGAACCGGAAGCTAAAATTTCGGGTCCTAAAATCATACGGCCAAGAATTGCCATAACGGTAACTGCGCCAAGCGCAATTACAACCCAAATAATAGCAACTGTTGCTGCTGTATTAACTTCTTTTGACTTGCGAATAGACATAAAGCGAACAAGAATGTGGGGCATACCGAAGTAGCCAAGACCCCAAGCAAGACCGGATGCAATATCCTGCCAAGTAGCTTCGAAAGGTGTACCTACGAAAGCGCAAGCAACTTCTGTGGTGCCGTCTAAATATGTATAGGTTTCTTTTAAGAATTCGGGGTTAGTGTCGCCCGAAACAGCTGCTAAAATGGGAACTGCAAGAACAGCAGCAAGCATTAAGAAGCCTTGGAAGAAGTCGGTCCAGCAAACAGCCTTAAAGCCACCCATAAAGGTATAAACAAGAATAATTGCTGCAAATATAACCATTGCAACGCTTCTGTCAACAGCGGGGAAAACGGTTGTGAAAACATCGGTACCTGCAACGAAAGCCGAAGCAACGTAAACGGTAAAGCACACAAGGAAAATAAGCGCGCATACTGTTTGAAGTACGGTTTTGCCACCACCGAAACGGTTGGAAAGGTATTGGGGAAGTGTAATTGCATCGCCTGCTGCCTTTGAAAAACGGCGTAAGCGCTTTGCTGTGAATATCCAGTTAGCTGCAGTACCAAGCGCAAGACCGATACCTATCCACACTTCGCCAAAGCCGAATGCTAAAATTGAACCGGGAAGACCCATTAAAAGCCAAGCAGACATATCGGACGCTTGTGCAGAAAGGGCTGTAACCCAAGGGCCCATATTACGTCCACCAAGGAAGTATTCCTTTTCGCCGCCGCCTTTAGATTTAAAGAAGAAAACGAAACCAATTGTAAGTACGGCAATAAAGTAAATTATAAATGCCGAAACATGCCACATTTGATCTGTCATTCAAAACACCTCGAATTTGAAAAATTAGTGAATTTGTGTTCCTGTGGGAACCGAATCGTCTACGAAAATTACCTTACAACCACATTCTTCTGCAGAAGCTGCGATAAGCATTCCGTTAGACTGTACGCCCGAAAATTTTGCAGGCTTTAGGTTTGCAATAACAATAATCTTTTTGCCTTCAAGCTCTTCTATTTTGTAATCGTTCTTAATGGAAGAAACAATTACTCTGCCTTCAAGACCATCGTCAAGGGTAAGCTTTAAGCAGGAATGAGATTTTTTAATTTCTTCTGCCTTTAAGATTTTGCAAACACGCATATCAACCTTATCGAAGGTATCAATTTCAATTTGTTCCTTAATAGGTTCTGCCTTCTTTTCAGCTGCTTCGGCTGCTGCTAATTCGGCAGCTGCCGCATCGTCGATAGCCTTTTCTTCTTCGGTTCTGTCGAACGAGAAGTCTAAAAGCTTAACGTAACGGTCTTTTTCAACTGCATAAAGGAATAAATAAAGGCGTGGGCCTTGTTCCTTGTCGATAAGAAGTTTATAAACGTTCTTGAAGAATTTACCCTGAATGCCCTTTAAAAGCTTTGGCTCTAAATCTTCGCCGTAGATGCGCTTTGGAATAGCGTAAAGTTCCGAATTAAGGTCATCAAGGCTATATCCATCGGTAGAAAGATATTCGAAAAGCATTTTAATAGCTTGTTTTTCCTGTTCGTCAAGTTCGCCATATACTTCGAAGTTACGAGTTTCACGAAGTCTGTTAACGCTTTCGGGCGAGCATTGTTCAAGCCAGAAACGAGCGCGTTCAAGTCTTTCCTTAAACTCTTCATATTTATATGGAGTACCGATTTTTTCGAATACGGTTTCAAGCATAGGAATATTGAAGTCTACAATAGAACCTAAAGATACTAAAAGTTGCATTGAAACGGTTTCTGCTGTTCTGCCTTCAATAAGCGCACCTTCCATAATAGATGCGATGTGTTCGTCTGCCTTGCCTGTTGTAAAGGCATTCATCATACGGTCGAATTCGAAATATTGGCGTAAAATTTCGTCGTCGAAGCAGAAGTTAAATGCCTTGGTAGGCTCGGTTTTAGAATAAAGCCATAAAATAATTTCGGGATCGTAAAGTTTAAGAAGGGTGTCGGGTGTTAGGTTAAGGCCCGAAGAACCTGACATTTTACCTGTTGTACCCTTAATACCAATAAATTCGTAACCTTGGAAAAGGGGTGCTTCGAAGCCGAAGATTTTTTCGGCAATTATACGGCTTGTTTGGTAAGAGCCTGTGGGTGAAGCGTGGTCTTTTCCACCCGGTTCGAAGTCTACGCCTTCGTACATCCAACGCATAGGCCAGTCAATTTTCCACGCAAGCTTGCAGTTGAAGTCGGTTTCGAAATTGAAGGTGCCGTGGTGTCCGCATTCGCAGGTATATTCTGCTACTGTGCAGTCGTCAGAAAGGCCGGTAATTTTGGTTGTATCTTTACCACACTTTGCGCAGTAGATACCAACGGGATAATAGTTCTTTCTTTCGTCTTCGGTTGCTTCTTGGGTACGGAAAGAATCTAAAATATCGAAAATTTCTGCACGGTTTTTAAGCGCGTGAATGATATGCTTTGCATACTTACCACTTCTGTACTGGCTAGCCTGATAGCGATAGTCCATATCTATACCAAACTTCTTAATAGAAGCTTCGAATTCTTCTTGGAAATGCTTTGCATAAGATTCGTGGCAACCGAACGGGTCGGGTGCGTCTACATAAGGCTGACCAATATATTTATCGAAGCCTTCGGTAATAGCTGCTACGTTTACGGGAACCTTGCGAAGACGGTCAAATTCGTCCCAAGAGAAAAGGAGCTTTGCCTTTTTGCCCATTTTGCGAAGCGCTTTTACAACAAAATAGCTTGTTGCTATATCACGGAAGTTACCAATATGAATAGAACCCGAAGGAGAAATACCTGCAGCGCAAACATATTCTTCCTTGTTAGGATTTCTTTCTATAATCTTCTTTGCAATTTCTTCTGACCAATGCATAAATACACCTCAAATTTTTAAAATCAATAATTTATTATACATATTTTGACAATTTTAGTCAATACTTTATTCTGCTAAACCAAATTTCCGTAGGTTTAAATTCCAAACAGTTCTTCGGTATTTTTTGCCGTAATTTTTAAAACTTCATCTACGCTGATACCCTTAATTTCTGCAAGGGCTTCTGCCACATAAATTATAAGGGCAGAATGGTTTGTTTTACCCCTAAACGGCTCGGGCGCCATATAGGGCGCATCTGTTTCAAGCAAAATTCTTTCAATTGGTATTTCACGGGCAACCTCTTTTAAAACTCTGCCGTTTTTAAAGGTTAAAACACCACCAATACCAATATACATACCAAGCTTTACAATTTCCTTTGCCATTTCTACACTACCCGAAAAGCAATGCACAACGCCCTTTGGTTTATATTCTTTTAGAATTTCCAAGGTGTCGGCATGCGCATCTCGGTCATGCACAATTATTGGAAGGTTTGCTTTTTCGGCAAGCTTAATATGGTTTATAAACTCGCGCTGTTGCCTTTCCTTATTATCGGGACACCAATAATAATCAAGCCCCGTTTCGCCAACAGCCACAACCCTTTCGGTCTTAATAATATTATAAAGACGGTCGTAGTCTATTTCTTCTTCGGGTAATTCGCTTGGATGAAAGGCAAGCGCTGTAAAACAAAAATCATACTTACGGCTAAGTTCTAAACATTCTTCAATTCGTTTATAGTCGGTGCCGCAGTTTATAATTTTTTTAACGCCGTATTCACGCATAGTGTTTAAAATTTCATCACGGAATTCGGCAAATCTTTCATCGTTGAAGTGAGCGTGCGAATCAATAATACTATCCTTCGGCGCTCTGTAAACGGGTAACGGATACATTATCTTACCTTTGCCCCCGCAGGTACATTTTCAAGGAAAACAACCCTTACATCGTCTTCGCCTGCATCGGCAGCAAGTATCATACCTGCGCTTTCAACGCCACAAAGTTTGGCAGGTTTAAGGTTTGCAACAACCACAACCGTTTTGCCAATTAAATCTTCGGGGGTGTACCATTTAGCAATTCCCGAAGCCACGGTGCGTGGTTTGCCACTTCCGTCATCGAGTGTTAATTTTAAAAGCTTTTTAGCCTTTGGTATGCTTTCGCAGTTTGTAATTTTAGCAGCTTTAAGCTCTACCTTCATAAAGTCTTCAATAGAAATTTCTGCAAGCGTTGCAACATTTTCTGCCTTTTCGGCTGCAGCTGCTTTAGCTTCGGCTTCGGCTGCAATTTCTGCAAGCGCCTTTTCGGCGTCTATTCTAGCAAAGATAGGTGTTGCTTCGCCAACCTTAAATTCGGTAACTGCGCCAAACTCTAAAGTATCTATATTTGTGCCAATTTGCGCCTTCATTTTATCGCTGGCTTCAGGTGTAATTGGGGCAAGCAAACGAGCAATAATTCTAATACATTCAAGAAGTGTTGCAAGAACTGCTTCAAGATAATCTTTTTTCGCTTCGTCCTTTGCAAGCGCCCAAGGCATAGTTTCGTCGATATACTTATTGCAACGTTTAGCAAGCTCTAAAACGGCAGCTGCTGCATCGGCATTACGGTAGGCATCCATTGCCTTTTTGTATGCTTCTACCTGGGCGCCAACGGTGTTAATAAGGTCTACATCACATTCGTTTTCGAACTTTTTGTAAGAAACGCTTCCACCGAAATATTTATTTGTCATTGCAACCGTACGGTTTACAAGGTTGCCGTAGGTGTTAGCAAGGTCGGAATTGAACTTACTTATAAAGCTTTCGTGGGTAATTGAGCCATCGTTAACAAATGAAATTTCAGAAAGAAGATAATATCTTACAGCATCGGCAGAAAAACGAGCAGCAAGTTCGTCGGCATAAATTGTGTTGCCTTTAGATTTACTCATTTTATCTTCGCCAACAAGCACCCAAGGATGACCAAGCACCTGTTTTGGTAAAGGCTGACCTAAAGCCATAAGAATTATTGGCCAATAAATTGTGTGGAAACGAACAATATCTTTACCAATAACGTGTAAATCGGCCGGCCAATATTTGTTGTACTGTTCGGTAGAGCCGTTCGGGTTATAACCAATACCGGTAATATAGTTTGAAAGCGCGTCGAGCCATACGTAAATGACGTGGCGATTATCGAACTCAACGGGGATACCCCATTTGAAAGTACTTCTCGAAACGCAAAGGTCTTGAAGACCGGGTTTTAAGAAGTTGTTTACCATTTCATTTCTTCTAGATTCGGGCTGAATGAAGTCGGGGTTTTCTTCGATATGCTTCATAAGCGCATCTTGATATTTGCCAAGCTTTAAGAAGTATGCTTCTTCCTTTGCATCGGTAACTTCACGGTTACAGTCTGGGCATTTGCCGTCTACAAGCTGGCTTGGTGTAAAGAAAGATTCGCAAGGTACGCAGTATTTGCCTTCGTATTCGCTTTTATAAATATCGCCTTGGTCATAAAGCTTTTTGAACATTTCGGAAACAGCAGCTTCGTGGTCGGCATCGGTTGTACGAATAAACTTATCGAAGGTGGTGTTCATACTGTTCCAAACAGCTTTAATTTGGTCGGCAGCTGCATCTACATATTCTTTAGGTGTAACACCCTTTTCTTTTGCCTTTTCTTCTATCTTCATACCATGCTCGTCCGAACCTGTCATAAAGAAAACATCGTAACCTTCAAGGCGTTTTTCACGTGCTATCATATCGGCAAGCACAATGTCGTACGCATTTCCAATATGTGGTTTAGAAGATGCATAAGCAATTGCAGTTGTAATATAAAACTTTTTCTTTTCCATATTTATTCCTCTTTTCTATCAGACTTGCCGCCAAGTCCAGCGCAAGCAACAATTCGTTTGTTAAGGGCCTTTTCGTCTATTCCAACGCCACCTAAAATTAGGGCATATAAAAGACCTGTTTGTACCCAAAGTAATGTAAGGTCGGTCATAGTATGCACTAAAACTGCCGTACATATTGTTAAAATAAGTGTGGTTGCCACATTTTTTCTTAAAAGCACCTTACATTCGTAAACCTGCTTAAAATAAGACCATAAAAAGAACACTAAAATTATTGTTCCGATAATACCGAACGAAAGCAGCGATTCAATGGCAAAATTGTGGGTATGTGTTGTTTGGTACATACTTGGGTTTTGCCTTGCGCATTGGTAAAAGCTTAAAAAGCCCCTGCCCAAGAAGGCGTTTTCTTTAATAAAGGGCATTGCTTCGTTCCAAATGCGAAGTCTGCGCTGACTTGTTACGTTTATTTCGCTAAGGCGTGGAAAAATATCGGGTACGGCTAAAAGCACTATCATACCAACTACCACAACAAAAAGCGCCAGAGCTATTAGTTTGTGCTTTTTGTTTAAAACAAGCACAACAAGTATTCCAACAAAAACTTCTACAAACGCAAACATACTTTCGCCAAGATACATGGCAAAGCCTGCAAATGCAGCGCAGATGTAATATTTTAACACCTTGCCCTTATGGGATGTTGCGTTAAACGCACAGATTATAACAATTGCTGCAAGAAGCGAGCAGAAATAGTTTTCGTTAAAAAACCAAAGCTTGCAGGTGTAACCCTTTACGCTGCTGTTAAGCGCATTTTCGGTAAAGGTTGCAACTGCTAAAGGTATTGCTGCAAAGCAGCAAATATCCAAACAGCGCTCGAACACCTTTTCGGTAATGTTTGCCCTTACAAAATAGCTTATACAAATTATAAGGAAAAAAGCAAAGGAACAAGCAAGACCTATAAAGTTCCTAAAACAAAGCGCCGTAAAGGCTGTGTATAAAGTAAAGGCTAAAAACCAACCCTTGCCTTTAAAGGAAAAAATTTCTTTTCTTGTTTTTTTGTGAAGTAACAGACCAATTCCTATTACAATTATCGTAAGTGCAGTTATTACAAAGTGTGTAAAAACGCTGATAAAGGCAATGTATATTAAATTTTCAGGGTTGCGCGCTACCTGTTTTACACGCTTTAAAATAACTATCACCTACACTTTTTAAATTTTAAGTGCAAAATATGCTGTTAGTGCAATTATGGTTGAAATAAGTTCGCAAATTAGGCAAAGACCTATTCCCGCAAGACTTCCTGCAGAGCCAAGACTTAACACGGCAAACATTGTAAAGCACACAACCGATGTTAGTGTGTGAATAACATAAAGAACTGTGGCTGTAAGACGAAGCCTTATGCTTGAAAGTAAAATTTCAAGGAAGCTGTCGGTATCGCCCTTGTGGAAGCCGTGAGCCGAAGCCGATTTTGTGTATTCGGTTTCTTTTTTATACTTCGCTTCGCCGCTGTGGTCTAAAATTTTAACAAGTTCGGGGTAGAAGGCGAAATAATCGCAAAGCATTTGCTCGGTTATATTGGGGTCGCAATTTTCAACAAGCAGGGTAATACCCTTGTCCATTAGACGACCAAGCTTTCTTTCAACGCTTCTGTCTACCGTGTAGCCTAACACCATTAAGGCGCAGGCACGCTGATTAATTGCCACATAAACAGGGAAATAACCCTGACGAAGTATTTTTTTATCTACCTCAAGGGGTGGAACCCTTACTCCGTGGGCTATCATTAACGAACGGTTGCCAATAAGTATGTGGTCATCTTTAACCCAACCCGAAATACCAAGGTTGTCTTCGTACTTATTAGAATCCGCTTCGGGGATACCATTCGGGTCTGCAATTATATTTTTAAAAACAGGAGCTAACGGACTTTCCATAGCAGTTGCCACTGCTGCTGCCAAAGCTAAAGTTTCGTCAAGCTCGTTGGCGCCAAGCGCCTTCATATTGTAAAGTTTAATTGTATCTTCGGGGAAAATATCTTTAGAAGAAACAACAACAGCGTTAACCTGTTCAATTTTTTCTGCCGAAAATTTACTGCACACGGCTGCCCTTACCCTATGAAGTCGGTCTGACATACTAACAAACGGTAGCATATCGGCAATGAAGAGTGTGGGTGCTGCGCTAAAGCAAAGCACAACCACGGCAGTTAATGCACCGTCGGCAAAGCTGTGTGCGCTAACGCCAACTGCTGTGCCTATGAATATTGACGCTAAAGAAGAAACTATGGTAACTACGTTTACCTTGCCCGAAAGCGCCTTATCTGATTTTGTGTTTTTAAGGAAATCTGCAATTTCTTTGGTTTTTCTTTGACCTGCTGCCAAAACTTCGCCCGAAATTATGGTTCTTGCCATTGCAGATGTTGCCGAAGGCTCATCTATTAAAGCAACGGCAGTTTTGTTTGTTCTTGAAGCAACAATTTTAAAGTTACTAAAAATTGCTTTTTCTTTTCTGTATATACAGTAATTGTAAGAAAGAAGCGAAATTAGTGGTAAAATTACTACATCGTAAGGGAAGGTGCCTGCAATTATTCCAAAAATGAAGTAAACTGCCGAAACGCTTACGGCAAGTGCCACGGGGAACTCTATTTTACTGTTTTTGGTAAATGCACCCTTAAAGCCTTTAAATACGTTTGCATTTACAAGGCAGGCTACTGCTAAAAGTAGGCTTGCCCACATGCAAAGAGCAGCCGAGTCGAAATCGGACCTAATGCCATCTAAAAGGAACAGACCCGAAAAGGCTGTAACTACGGCAGTTGCCATTAACCTTAATCTTGCAAAAACTGCCGATGCCTTTAACATATTGCCAACGCGTTTTATATCTTTTTTTCCCTTGAAGTCATCTACTTCAACTTCTTCGTAAAATTCTTCTGCTGCGCTGATTGCAACCGGTGCACGCTTGGAAGAAGATGAAATATCTTCAATATTAACCGGTCTTGTACGGCTTATAATATCTTCATATCTTTGTTCTGCATCTGTTTCGGGGGTAAGGTTTGGTATAGACCTTGTAAGATTTTCTTCCTGCCTATCCATACCACCCTGTTCGGCATAGGTTGTGGTTACCTTTTCTTCGCCCACAATGTCGGTTCTTCTGCCGGTAAGGTCGTTAAACAAGGTATCGCTTACCTTGGGGAATGATGAAGTTTCGAAAAGCTTTGCTGCCGAAAAGGGTTGGTCGCCAATTTTGTTTGCCGTTTTAACCGATGTTTCGGAGCTTAAAAGGGTTGCCTTTTGGGGCTTTTCTTCTTCTTTTGGCTTTTTGTCGCCAATATTTTCTATCTCGCTTGCGCGAAGGTTGTACATTCTTGCAATTTTTTCGCTTGCGCGTTTTTCTGCCGATTCAATAATATCTTCTACGCTTTCAAGTGTGTAGTCGGGTTTTTCTTCGGCACAGTTAACGCCCTGTTCATCGTAAATGTAGGGCATACATCTTGCAAGCAGACTGCTTGTTTTTTTAGGTTTGGTTTCGGCAGGTTTAGCTATTTTTGGCATTTTTTCTTCTGCCTTTTTAACCTCTGCAATATTTCTATCGAGTGAAAGTTTAAGTGCTTCAAGGGGGCTTACGCCAACCGACTCTGAAGAAATGGGCGCAGCAGAGCCGACATCACCTTTTGGTGTGCCTGTTTTTGAAGCGTGCTCTAGTAAATCTCTTTCGTCTTTAAAGTAAAGAATTCCTGTAGTATCTTCTTCGTTATTTACTTGTGCTTTGTTCGGGAAAAGACTTCCCTTGCCCATTTAGTTCACCCTTACTTTCTTGATTTAACTACTGCGTACATTAAAATTCCTGCCGCAACCGATGCGTTTAAGGAATTTATTTTACCAAACATTGGCAGGCTTACAATTCCGTCGCACTTGGAAGCAACCAGTCTGCCAATTCCCTTGCCTTCGTTACCAATTACAATGGCAACGGGAATATCGAAATCTGTTCTTCCGTAATCTTCGCCGTCCATATCGGCGCCGAACACCCAAATACCCTGTTCCTTTAACTTTTCAATTTCGTTTGCAATGTTTGTAACACGCGCAACACGCATATATTCAAGTGCGCCCGATGCCGACTTTGCAACCGTTACGTTAAGGGAAGCGCTACGGCGTTTTGGAATTATAATTCCGTGAACTCCTGCAGCTTCTGCAGTACGGATAATTGCGCCAAGGTTGTGGGGGTCTTCAATTTCGTCGCAAATTATAATAAAAGGTTTTTCGCCCTTTTCTTCGGCATAAGCCAAAATATCAGAAACTTCGTAATATTTTTGGGTTGCTATCATAACAGCAATGCCCTGATGGTTAGCTCCACCTGTAAGGTAGTCTAACTTTGAGGGGGAAACTTCTTTAATTAAAATTCCCCTGGAAGCACACTTGGCAATAAGGGGTGCTGCCCAACCTTCGTTCATACCGTGTGCTATAAGTAATCTATCAATTTCTCGGCCCGATTTTATTGCTTCTGTAACAGGGTTTTTGCCTGCTATAATATCGTTGCCTCTTTCTTTAGTTTCAAATTCGGTAGCCATGGTTACCTCCAAAAATTTTCGCATAAATATACAAA
>JAFOFE010000033.1 GCA_017387475.1 Clostridia bacterium
ATCGATATCGCAAAACACTTCCCCAATATCGGTATCCGACTCAGCATTGAGGGCATGAAAGCCAAAAACGATGAACTCAGAGGACGAGAAGGTGGATTTGAAAAGGGTGTTCGCACTCTTCGCCGACTCAGAGAAATGGGTGTTAAGGATGTAGGTTTTGGCATCACTGTCAGCAACCACAACTCGGCAGACATGCTCGAACTCTATGAATTGGCTAAGGAGCTCGACATGGAATTTGCCACTGCTGCTTTGTAGAAATTGTTGAAAGCGCATTCGGCCTTCGTGCAGTTGCTGGTGGTGCACTCGGTGCTATTATGGTAGCAATGCAAAAGGGTGTTGCTCGTGGTATCTTCTCTAACGAAGCTGGTCTTGGTTCTGCACCTATCGCTTCTGCTACAGCTAAAACTAACGAACCTGCACGTCAGGGTCTCGTTACCATGACAGGTAACTTCTTCGACACTATCATCATTTGTACCTGCACAGGTCTTGCTGTTGTAATTACAGGCTCTTGGAATATAGGTCTTGAAGGTGTAGCCGTTACAACTAATGCTTTCCAAGCAGGCTTACCTTTCTTACCTTCCGGTGTTGCATCTTTCGCACTTATGCTTTGCCTTGTATTCTTTGCATTCACAACCATTCTTGGTTGGAACTTCTATAGCGAACGTTGCCTTGAATATTTAACAGGTGGCAAAGCGTGGGCAACCAAAGTATTCCGTTGGTTATACATTGCAGCTGTATTCGTTGGTCCTTATATGACACTCAGCGCCGTTTGGACACTTGCAGACATCTTCAATGGTCTTATGGCACTTCCCAACATCATAGCACTTTTAGCTCTTAGTGGTGTTGTTGCAAAAGAAACAAAAGACTACTTTACCCGTATGAAAAAGGGTGGAGCAGTTGAAATTAAAAAATAATTAATTTTTAAATCGCAGAAAACAACATTTTCTGCGATTTTTTTATTGCATTTAAAAAATTAAGGAATATAATAAAAGTAGATTAAATGGGGGGTGTGCAGCATTGCAAAAGCATAATATTAATATGACCACAGGTCGACTTTTCGGCCCTATGGTAAGATATACCATTCCCTTAATATTAACAGGTATTTTACAACTGCTTTTTAATGCAGCAGACCTAGTAATAGTTGGCCGTTTTGGTCAGTCGGGCAGTAATGCAGTTGCTGCAGTCGGTTGTACGTCGTCTATTACTGCGCTAATGACCAATTTCTTTATTGGTTGTTCGGCAGGAAGTGGCATTACCGTAGCTCACGCCATTGGCGCAAAACAAAAAGATGCAATACATCGTGCCGTTCACACAATCATTCCGTTTGCAGCAGCTGGTGGCGCAATATTATCGGTTTTAGGTTTCTTTTTGGCAGAACCACTTTTAACCTTAATGTCTACTCCAAGCAATATTTTAGGCCTTTCTACCATTTATATGAAAATTATCTTCCTTGGTATGATGCCTAATATGGTGTTTAACTTTGGTGCTGCAATTTTAAGGGCAGCAGGGGAATCTAAAAAGCCACTTTACTATCTTATTGTTTCGGGTACGGTTAACGTAATTCTTAACGTAATATTTGTTACTGTATTTAAAATGGATGTTGCAGGCGTAGCGCTTGCTACTGCAATTGCCCATACACTTTCGGCAATAATGGTTGTTTTTGCTTTGTCAGACCGTAAAGATGATTGCCGTTTGTTTGTATCAAAATTAAGGTTCTATTCTGAACCACTTAAAAAAATACTCCGTCTTGGTGTTCCTGCAGGAATACAGTCAAGCCTGTTTGCCGTTTCCAATGTAATAGTTCAGTCCTCAATAAATTCTCTTGAACTTACCTATATTGGCGTTGTTGCAGGAAATGCTGCAGCACAAAACATTCAAAACTTTGCCTTTGCAACAAACGGTGCATTCCATCAAACTGCAATGAATTTTGCAGGTCAAAATGTCGGTGCTAAACGTTTTGACCGTGTAAAGAAAATTGCAACCATATCATTTCTTATAACGGGTATTTCAGGTGTAATAATCGGTGTGCTTATGACATTATTTGCAAAACAACTCGTAAGTATTTATGTTACCGATTCTGCTTCTGCAATACAGTGGGGCGTAACAAGAATGTGGTATATTTGCTTACCCTTCTTTGTTGCAGGAATAATGGATATTGCAACAGGAATTCTTCGTGGAATGGGTCGTTCCATATTCCCAATGTTTGCATCAATTTTCGGAATTTGTGTATTACGCGTGGTTTGGATATTTACTATATTTCAGTTACCACAGTTCCATACCCCGCAAAACCTATGGCTTTCTTATGTAATTTCATGGGTTATTACCTTTGTGGTAGAATATGTAATGCTTAAAATTTTAATTTCTAAAAAACTTAAAGAACAATATGAGGTAAATAATGAAAATTAATCTCCATACACATACCTTCCGTTGTCGACACGCAACAGGCACATCCGAAGAATATATCAAAAGAGCAATTGAAAACGGTATTGAAGTTTTAGGCTTTTCAGAACACGCACCCTTTTTGTTTCCAAATTCACACCAATCGCTTTACAGATTGCCCATAGAAGAAGCAGAAGATTATTTTAAAGAGCTTAACGAGCTTCGCCAAAAATATAAAGACCAAATTAAAATTCACATCGGTTTCGAAATGGAGTATTATCCACTATATTTTAATGATATGCTTGCAACTGCTAAAAAACTTGGTGCAGAGTATTTAATTTTAGGTCAGCACGCAATTTATAATGAATATCCAAACGGCAAGTATACAACGGGTCAGCATCAGTCTACGGCTGAAGACCTTACCGAATATGTAAACTGCATTATAAGTGGCATTAAAACAGGTCTTTTCACCTATGTTTGCCACCCCGACAATATAATTGCTAACGATGACTTGGCACATTACAATAACGAAATGACAAGACTTTGCAAAGCTGCAAAACAATACGATATACCACTTGAAATCAATTTCTACGGCATAAGGGACAACCGTAAATATCCCGATGAAAAGTTTTGGGAAATAGCAGGCAAAGTCGGCGCAAAAGTATGCTTCGGGTTCGATTCGCACGACGTAGCTTCTGCCTTCGATGCAGCATCTATTCCCGTGGCAGAAAAACTTGTAAAAAAATATAATCTTAAACTTGTTGAAATTCCCGAAATTGTTAATATTTAAACATAATGTTATTGCGATAAACGGTATTTTATGGTAAAATATCTTATATAAAAAATGAGGTGATTTTTTGAGTAAAAATCTTGTAATTGCTATTGGACGTGAATACGGCAGTGGTGGCTACGAAATAGCCAAAAAGGTTGCCGACAAACTTGGTATTAAAATGTACGATAAAGAGCTTGTTTCTTTAGTCGCAAAAAACAGTGGTATGAGTGAAGATGTCCTTCACGAAGTTGACGAAACTGCAACCAACAGTTTCCTTTATGCATTATCTTCGGGCGCTTTTGCAGGCACTTCTGTTTTAAGCTCGGGCATTGCATCACTTCCTATAACCGATAAAGCATTTATCAATGCTTCTCAAATCATTAAAGAAATTGCAGAAAAAGAACCCTGCGTTATCATCGGTCGTTGCGCAGAATCTATCCTTGCAGGACGTGAAAAATTACTTACCGTTTTCATTCACGCCGATATGGAAAAAAGAATTAAAAGAATTGAAGAAACCGAAAACAAAACTCGCGATGAAGCAATTGCTTTAATCAAAAAGACCGACAAAAAGCGTGCTGCTTACCACAACTATTATTCAGATACTCGTTGGGGTGCCAGAAACGCTTACGACCTTTGCCTTAACAGTGGTCTTGGTATCGATGTACTTGTAGACATAATCGTTGCTGCTGCAAAGGATATGGAAAAATAATTATCACTATTTTAAGCTGCCTTTCGTAATATATATTGCGGAAGGCGGTGATTTATTGATACACAAAAAAAGCAATAAAAGGTTGCGCATAAACCGTACAATCGCCTTTTTTCTTGCAATATGTGTAACCCTTTCAGCATTTACTGTGGTGCTAGATTTAAGGCTTAAAACAGTTGTCTTAAATTTTGCTAAAAGTGCAGTTAAAACGGTTGTTATAAACTGTACTAATAAAGCATCGCTTAAAGCGCTGGAAAATCTTGATACAGATTATTCTATGCTTGCAAAAATAAGTCGCAATCAAGAAGGTCTTGCAACTTCGGTAGAAATAGATACTGCTACGGCGAACAAAATTAAATCATACATAACAAACGAAATTTCGGCAGTGCTTTCAGAACACGAACAGGTTAAATTTTCGGTGCCGCTTTTTGCTGCGTTTGGGCTTTATTATACTAGCTTAAATTGGCCTAAATTACATTATACAACCGGTGTTACAACCACTGTGTTAAGTAATTTTAAAAGCAACTTTCAAGGTGCAGGAATAAACCAAGTTCTTCATCAAATAATTATGACAGTAACCCTCGAATGCGACCTTGCCGTTTTGGAAGGTAAAACCGAACAAACTACCGAAACAGAGTTTTTAATTGCGCAAACCGTAATTGTAGGTGCTGTACCCGAAGCCTTCACAAGTGTAGGTCATGCAACCGATGAAGTAATGGAAGACATTTTCGATTTTGGTGCAACGACCGAATAAAAGGAGTATTAAATGGAATTTAAAGAAGCAAAATTAAGGGCAGAAGAGCTAACAAAACTCATTCGTTACCATAACGAAAGATATTATAACGAAGATGCCCCCGAAATTACCGATTACGAATATGATATGCTTTCTCGTGAACTCCGTGCAATAGAAGCAAAGTTTCCCGAACTTCAATCGGCAGAATCGCCAACCCAAAAGGTTGGTGGTGCTGCTGCGCGCCTTTTTACTCCTGTTGTTCATACCGTTAAAATGGAAAGCCTGCTCGATGCTTTTAGTTACGATGAATTAAATGCGTTCGAAGGCAGGGTTATAGATGCTGTCGGCAATACTGCCTATTCGGTCGAACCTAAAATAGACGGCCTTTCTGTATCTCTTGAATATTCGAACGGTAAATTTGTGCGTGGTTCTACAAGGGGCGACGGTCAAACAGGCGAAGACGTAACTGCAAATCTTTTAACAATTAAAAGCATTCCTAAAGAAATTAGCTTTAAGGGTGAACTTGAAGTTCGTGGCGAAGTCTATATGTCAAGACAGTCTTTCGAAGAACTGGTTAAAAGACAAGAACTTCTTGGCGAAACTCCTGCTAAAAACCCACGCAATGCAGCTGCAGGCTCACTCCGTCAAAAGAACTCTAAAGTAACAGCCGAAAGAAAGTTAGATATATTTGTTTTCAACATTCAGCGTATAGTTGGGGAATCTCTTACTTCTCATATTCAGTCGTTAGATTTTCTTAAAAATCTAGGCTTCGCTGTACTTCCAACCTATAAAAAATGCGCATCTATGGCAGAAGTAATCGGCGAAATAGAACGCATCGGCAACAGTAGGGGAACATTACCCTTCGATATAGACGGTGCTGTTGTTAAGGTAGATACTTTCTCTTTGCGTGACGAAATGGGCAGCACAGCTAAATATCCCAAATGGGCTGTAGCATATAAATACCCACCCGAAGAAAAAGAAACAAAGCTTCTAAAAATAGAAATTAATGTTGGCAGAACGGGCGCGCTTACTCCTACTGCCGAATTTGAACCAATAACACTCGCAGGCACAACGGTATCTCGTGCCGTTCTTCATAATGAAGATTTTATTAAAGAAAAGGGAATCTGCCTGGGCGACACAATAATTGTTCGCAAGGCAGGGGATATCATTCCCGAAGTTGTGGCTGTTAAGGCACATAATCAAGATTCTGTACCTTTCCAAATGCCACACATCTGCCCATCCTGTGGTGGCCCTGTCTTTAAAGAAGAAAACGAAGCAGTCCTTCGTTGCACCAATGCAGAATGTCCGGCGCAAATGCTTCGCCACCTTATCCACTTCACTTCTCGTGATGCTATGGATATCGAAGGTTTAGGCCCTGCTGTGCTTGAACAACTTACCGAAAAAGGTTTTATAAATGATATAACAGACCTTTATACATTAAAGATACAAGATTTTGCTTCGCTTTACAAAAACGGTCAAAAATCGGGAGAAAATGCAATTTCTGCAATCGAAAAGTCAAAAGAAAACCCTCTTTCTCGTTTGCTTTTTGCACTTGGCATTCGCCATATCGGCAGTAAAGCTGCTAAACTTGCAGCCGATGCTTTTGGCGATATAGATGCAATGCTGAACGCAAAAAAAGAAGATTTCGAAGCAATAGATGGTTTTGGTGCCATTTTAGCCGAAAGTATCTATGACTTCTTGTCGTTAAGTTCCACAAGAGAAATGATTACAAAATTAAAAGAACTCGGCATTAATATGACCGAGCCTAACAATGTTGTAGATACACGTTTTTCGGGTATGACCTTTGTGCTTACGGGTACACTCCCAACCTACTCTCGTCAAGAAGCTTCGGCAATCATCGAAAGCTTTGGTGGAAAAACGTCTTCATCCGTTTCCAAAAAAACAACCTATGTACTCTCTGGTGAAGCGTCAGGCTCTAAACTAGACAAAGCAAATGCACTTGGCATAGAAGTAATAGACGAAGAAAAATTCAAAGAAATGATAAAATAATAAAAACGGAGCAGATTTCTGCTCCGTTTTATGTTTTGTATCTTTCTATTATACTTTTTACAATAAGCCCCAAAGTGTCAAGGTCAGTATGTATTTCTAACGGGTCTCCCTCACGAATTCGCATAGTTCTTCTGATTTCTTTTGGGATAACAACACGACCAAGGTCGTCTATACGGCGTACAATACCAGTTGCTTTCATATATATCTAGCTCCTTATTTTACAAATTACGCTGTTAGTATCTGCAAACAAAGGTCAATTATACCGAGCATAACAAAAACTCCTCTGTATCAAACAGAGGAGTTTTTATCCATGGAAAGTTTATTTTTTCTTTTTCATAAGTTGCTTGTTTTCTTTTTTCATTTCAGCTATGGCCATTAGCACAAACACCCATCCAGCCAGCGTATAATACCAAAACATAATAAAGTAAATGGGCATATAGATAACAGAAGTCAAGCACCCATCCATGCTATCGAGTCCCAGTTTATCAAGGCTCACCATTTCGCGACCGGTCAATTTCGCACAGTACCAGGAAACCAGGCCTTCGCACAAAAGCGCTATAAAAAACAGTATCCAAAAGAATGAGGCATTAGTCTCAAAAGCAATCACCAAAGACACAACCGCAACGATAGTTGAAATTGCAATAACCATCAAAAACTTTTTCAAAAAATTAATGGTAGAAATGTTTTCCTCGATGATTTCCTGTGCCGTTTGTTTTTTATTTTCTGCCACATCTATCACCATCCTTTTTATTTTTATATAATATCACACCAATTTTATAATGTCAAGTTGTCATTAAAGGATGCGTGGTAAGTGTGGATAGTAACCAGGATTTCTGCTCCTACACAATTCCAAAAGTATATATGTGACGGAACGAAATTCACCCGGTTACTAATCTTTGCCATAAACTATGTATCGCCATACAGAACCTGTCGAAAGGTGTCAATGTTGTCTGTAAAGGGTCGCCCTTAAGAATTCTCATAGTTCTTCGTGTAAATATAGTCGTTTAACAATAAAAAAAGATGCATCAAGTGATGCATCCTTTTAATTTTAAATTATTTTTTCTTACCTTTTTTGCCTGCGAATTTGGGAGTTTTTTTATCGGAACGATTTTTCCAGATAACCCAAAGGGGAGCAGATACAAAGAGTGAAGAAATACAACCCGAAATAAGACCAAATGCCATAGGAATTGCAAAACTTCTAAGAGATGTAAGACCGAAGAGTTCGGCAATTACAATAATCATTACAACAGCAGAAAGTGTTGTGATAGTTGTAATAATGGTACGAACCTTAACAGTATTAAGACTATCGTTTACAAGCTCTGCAGTAGAAGCAGTGGGGTTGTTGCCCTTGTTTTCGCGAATACGGTCGTATACAACGATGGTATCGTTAAGCGAATAACCAAGAATGGTAAGAATAACTGCCATGAAGTTGGAGTCTATCTGTAAACCGAAAATATTGCAGATAAAGAAAGCAACGAATATATCAAGGAACAGGGAAGCGAATGCTGTAAGACCTGCAGATACGCCACCGATTTTTCTAAAACGAATACCAACGTAAAGAATAACAAGTAAACCTGTAAGAACAACAGCAGCTAAACTCTTTGCAAAGAATGCGCCTGCAACAGAAGGGTTAACAGAGTTAGAGTCATAAAGCTCGAATGTATTTTCCTTGTATTCTTCGGTTAAAACCTTTGCAAGATTTTGTTGTGCTTCGTTAGAAAGAGAATCTGTACCAACTAAAGTAATAACAATTTTCTTGCTGTCATCTGCAAGACCGGAACTTTCACTGAGATTAACTTCTTTATCAAGTGTCTTTTCAATTAAAGTTTCGGTAGACTTGTAGTCAAGTTCACCTGTGTAAGAGTAGGTAATACGGGTACCACCCTTAAAGTTGATGTCTAACTGTACACCAAAAATTGCTGTTAAGATAATACCAATTACCATAAATACAGCATAGCCGATAAGTACGGGCTTAAAACATTTGTTAAAATCAATATTTTTCTTAAACATTTTTAGCACCTCCGTAAAAAGCAGCTTTTCTGAAAATCTTTATGCGAGAGATGCTCTTAACCATAAGTCTGGAGCAAAGCACGCCAAGAATAAGGTTGAATATAGTACCTACTAATAATGTGTAACCGAAGGAGTAAATGGAACCTGTAATGGTTGTGCCGAAGAGTGCGAAGATGGGGGAAAGAAGGGTTGTAAGAATGCCTTCTGAACCGAACGCGCCCATAAGTACTAATGACACAATAACGATGGTTACGTTACCGTCGATAATGGCGCTTAAACTGTTTTTGTAACCGGAAGCAATTGCACCGTCAATAGTTTTGCCCTTTGCAAATTCTTCCTTAATACGTTCAGCAGCAATAACGTTAGCGTCAACACCAACACCAATAGAAAGGATAATACCTGCAATACCGGGGATGGTAAGTGTGAAGCTATCGAATGCGTTTATGTAACCTGAAATACAAGCTATCATAGCTGCTACCTGACCAAGAAGTGCAATAGAAGCAACTACACCAAGTAAACGGTAACGAATAATCATAAGTAAGCAGATAACAGCAAATGCGCAAGTACCTGCAAGTACCATTACGGAAAGTGCATCGGAACCAAGTGTGGGAGAGATGATTTGCATTTTAGAATCATCTACGGTAAGCGCGAAGGGAAGTGCACCTGCATTAATTTGGTTAGCAAGGTAAGCTGCTTCTTCAGCGCTGAAGGAACCTGTAATCATAGCTTCGCCTGTGGTAATAGCTTCATTAACGGTAGCTTCCGAAATCATGGTGTCATCCATCCAAATAGAAATGGTGCTGCCAACATTGTTTGCAGTAGCTGTTGCAAATTTAGATTTACCAATAGAGTCGAACTTAAGGCTTACATAGTGGCCAACAGATGCTTCGTAAGCGTAGGAAGCCGAAGCAACGTTTTTACCTTCAACAAGTGCATCGCCCTTTGTAGAACCTTTGCAGAAGGTAAGTGTAGCTGTCTGGCCAAGCTTTTCAACCTCTTTAGCAGGGTCGAAATCTGTTTGGTCGGAAGACCAAGGGAAACGAACGATAATTTGGTGTGTAGCATTATCGGTATAAACTTCATAGTCGGTAATGTTGTTACCAACAAGACGAGTTTCGATAATTGCTTTAGCAGAAGCCATATCGCTGTCTGTGATTTTAGAATCTTTGATGTCGGGAGAGAAAACTGCTTCAACACCACCACGAATATCAATACCCCAGCGGATGTCGTTAGCGCCCTTGAAATAAACATTTCTGGTGTCGCCATAGTAGCTGTCAATTCCGAAGAATGCTGTGTAGGTAAGTGCAAGTATAAGTGCGAATATCACGAAAAATACCCACTTGCCTGTCTTTTTTGCTTTCATTAGGTTTAACCTCCGGTTTCTTAATAAAACTGTTTTATATTATACTACTCGACTCTTTTAAAGTCAACGAGTACTATTTAAGGAGTTTTTCAAGTGCAGCATATTTAACAGCTACACATAAAACCTTTGCTGCCAATGCTAATTCTTGAACATTGGGGAAGGATGGAGCAATACGTAAATTGCTGTCTTTTGGGTCTTTGCCATAAGGGAAGGTAGCACCGGGTGTTGTAATAACAAGGCCTGCTTCGCGGCAAAGCTCGCCAACTCTTTTAGCACAACCATCAAGTACTTCCATGCTAATAAAGTAACCACCGTTTGGCTTGGTCCAGCTTGCAATACCTGTATCGCCTAAAGCTTCTTCGAACTGTTTAAGGCAAGCTTCGAATTTAGGTCTTAAAATATCGCCGTGCGTCTTCATTTGTGCAAGTAATGCTTCATAGGTGGGGAACATTCTTGCGTGTGCTAATTGGTTAAGCTTATCGGGACCAATTGTCTGAATGGTCATTCTAGACTTAAGTAACTTAATGTTGTTAGCAGATGCGCCAACAGCAGCAATGCCTGCGCCGGGATATGTTATTTTAGAAGTAGATGTAAACTGGAACACCATATCTTCATTGCCACATTTAACGCATTCGTCAAAAATGTTTAAAAGCTTATCGGTTTCATCGTAAAGGTCGTGAATTACATAAGCGTTATCCCACATAATTCTAAAATCTTTAGCAGCAGGTTTAAGTGCAGCAATTCTTTTTACGGTTTCATCGCTGTAAGTAATGCCCAAGGGGTTAGAATATTTGGGAACACACCACATACCTTTAACGCAAGGGTCTTTAACAAGCTCTTCAACGGCATCCATATCGGGTCCGTTTTCGGTGCAAGCTACGGTAATCATTTCAATTCCGTAATATTCGCAAATACCAAAGTGTCGGTCGTAACCGGGAGCAGGGCAAAGGAACTTAACCTTTCCTTGCTTAACCCAAGGTTCTTCGCCAAAACCTGTAACCATACCCTGTGTAATAACGTCGAACATTAAGTTAAGGGAAGCGTTGTTTCCACAAATAAGGTTGTCGGCATTCATACTAAGAACCTTTGAGAATAAAGCTTTAATTTCTGCAAGACCGTCAAGACCACCGTAGTTTCTGCAGTCGGTGCCGTTTTCAGACTTAAAGCCACTATCTTTGCTTACTAATGTTAAAAGGTCATCGCTTAAGTCAAGTTGGTCTGCACCGGGCTTACCTCTAGACATATCAAGCGATAAATTTGCGCCCTTTATGTCTTCAAATTCACGCTTAACAGCGTCGAATTCGTTAACAAGAGCGTCCTTGTTCATAGACAGATAATTTGCCATTAATTTTCCTCCAAAACGAATTATCGACTTATTATACCACTTTTAATACTTTTTTTCAAGGAAATATTATATAAAATATAATAAAAATATAAAAGACAAAAAGTGAATTGTTTTTATGACTTTAAACGGTTAAAATATTTGCCCAAAACCACAACAAATACACCCGAATTTCCTTGACAGACAATAAATGTAGTGGTATTATATTAAATGATATTTGTGGAAATTTGTTTTTTATTTTGAGCTTTGGCGGGCTTAAAATAAGAACTTTCAAATAATCCGAGGTAAAACTGCAACCTCGCAAAATAAATGCTGTTTAATATAAAGGAGGTGCATTCAAAGTGCCCAACAACCCACTATTTTATGTAATTATAGGCATCGTCGCTTTAGTTATAGCAATTATCTTTTTCTTTGTTGGTGTTGCTGCCAGAAAAAGCAAGGCCGAAAAAATAATCGGTTCTGCCGAAAAAGAAGCTAAAAGAATACTTAACGACGCTATCCAAAATGCCGAAACCCGTAAGAAAGAGTTGCTTATGGAGGCTAAAGATGAAGCTCATCAACTTCGCACCGAAACCGATCGCGATCTACGCGAGCGCAGAAGCGAAGTGCAACGTCAAGAACGTCGCCTACAGCAAAAGGAAGAAACACTTGATAAAAAGATAGACAATCTTGAAATCAAGGAAGAAAACATTGCAAAGCGCGCTAAAGAAGTTGAAGAAAAACTTCAAGAAAGCGAACAAATTAAGCGCAGCCAACTTGAAATGCTCGAAAGAATTTCTGGCTATTCTAAAGAACAAGCTAAAGATTATTTACTTTCGGTACTCGATGGCGAGCTTACACACGCTAAAGCAATGAAAATCAGCGAATTCGAACAAAGAACCAAGGAAGAGTCCGACACAATTGCAAGAGAAATTCTTTCCCGTGCAATTCAGCGTTGCGCTGCAGACCATTCTTCCGAAGTTACCGTATCTGTTGTACCCCTACCCAACGACGAAATGAAGGGTAGAATCATTGGTAGAGAAGGCCGTAACATTCGTGCCCTTGAAACTGCAACAGGCGTAGACCTCATTATCGACGATACACCCGAAGCTATTACTGTTTCTAGCTTCGACCCAATTCGTCGCGAGGTAGCAAGACTGTCCCTTGAAAAATTAATTACCGACGGAAGAATTCATCCTGCTCGCATTGAAGAAATGGTTACAAAGGCTCAAAACGATGTAAACAACACTATCAAGCGTGAAGGTGAACGTGCAATGCTCGAAGCAGGTATTCACAACCTGCATCCCGAAATTGTTAAACTTCTTGGTAAGCTCTATTACCGTACCAGCTATGGTCAAAACGTTCTTAACCACGCTCTTGAAGTATGCCACTTATCAGGCATTATTGCTGCAGAGCTTGGCGAAAACGTAACCCTTGCTAAACGTGCAGGTCTTCTTCACGATATTGGTAAGGCGCTCGACCACGAACAAGAAGGTACACACATTCAGCTCGGTGTTGAAGTGGCTAAAAAGTATAAGGAAAACGAAGACGTTATCCATGCTATCCACGCTCATCACGGCGAAGTTGAAGCAAAAACTGTTATTGCTTGCATTGTTCAGGCAGCCGACGCAATTTCTGCTGCACGCCCCGGTGCCAGAAGAGAAAATATCGAAAGCTATATTAAACGTCTTGAAAAACTCGAGGAAATCGCCAATTCCTTTACAGGCGTTGAAAATTCTTTCGCTATTCAGGCAGGTCGTGAAGTTAGAATTGTTGTTAAACCTGAAGTTATCAGCGATGACCAAATGATTATAATTGCAAGAGATATTGCAAATAAAATCGAAAATGAACTCGACTATCCCGGTCAAATCAAGGTTAATGTTATCCGTGAAAACCGTGCTGTCGACTACGCAAAATAAAATTAAAGAGCCGAGTTTAACTCGGCTCTTTTTTTATATTGTTGCTTCGGTGTTCTTGTGATATAATACATATAAGAAAGGGGATATGCAAATGGATAATAAAGATTTTATTATAGAAGCTGATGTGTTGGTAGAATACACAGGAACATCTAGCAATGTGGTTGTTCCCAATGGTATAGCCAGCATAGAATATCAGGCTTTTTTTGGAAATAAAAATGTTCAAAATATTGTTCTGCCCAATACCCTTACTTGCATTGAGTTAGAAGCCTTTAAAGGTTGTACCGGCCTTGAAAGCATTACTATCCCCGACAGTGTAGAAATAATTGAATTTGCTGCATTCGACGGTTGCATAAACCTTAAAAATGTTAATATTCCCGAAGGTATAAAAAACATAGAATATGCCATGTTCAGAGATTGCAAAAGTCTTAAAAACATAAATATTCCAAGCACCGTTACTAACATAGATAAGCACGCATTTTATGGTTGCGAAAATTTGGAAACTATAAATATTTCAAATAATATCGCAAGCATCGGAATACACGCTTTTGACAAATGCAAAGGTTTAGCAGACCAAAACGGTTTTATTGTTGTGAACGATTTATTACTTGGATATGTTGGTAACTCAAAAAATCTAACAGTTCCAAATAACGTAAAAACAATTAGTGGTGAAGTCTTTAAAAACTTTAAAGAACTCGAAAGTGTTACTATTCCAAACGGTGTAGAAGTAATTGAAAATAATGCCTTCGAAAACTGTGAAAACTTAAAATATGTTAATTTGCCAAACAGTATAAAACATATAGGTTTCCATGTTTTTTACGGTTGTAAAGCCCTTGCCGATACCGAAGGACACGTTATTATAAACAATGTTTTGTACGATTATATCAGCGATGATTATAATGTTATTATCCCTGATAATGTAACAAAAATATCTAACGATGCATTTTATGGATATGGTTTTATTAAGAATGTTATACTGCCTAAATCTGTAAAAGCTATTGGTAAATATGCGTTTTTAGGTTGCGCAAAACTAGAAAAAATATTTATTCCTAAAAGCGTATCTGTAATAGAAGACAAGGCTTTTGACGGTTGCGATAATCTAACTATCTATGCACCAAGTGAAAGTTTTGCCGAACAATACGCAAAAGAAAACAACATAAAATTCACAGTTAAAGAAAAATAAAAAACAGCGAAGCGTTTTGCTTCGCTGTTTTAATTTTGCGTTATATTAAACTCATCATAGTTACTGCACCAATAATTGAAGATAATATTGAGCAAACTTCGCCTACAATGCTTAAAACAAGACCGGTAATATTTCCGGTTTCGTTATATTCTTTTATACCACAAACAATACCAATAATGGAAAGAATATGTCCTGCCAGTGCAATAACCCAAGCAGCAACAATACCAATTATGCCTAAAATTAATGCCACAGATGTTTTTTTAGGTTGTGTAGTATTGTATTGTGGATAAGGGTTGTATTGTGGGGCTTGGTTGAAGGCCTGATTGTACGGTTGGCCTTGGTTATATGGTGGAGTATTATTAAATGGTTGCGCAGGGTTTACAGGGCAGCCACAATTAGTACATGCGTTAGCGCCTTCGTATAACGGGGAACCACAATTAGAACAAAAACGTGCCATTTTTATCACCTTTTATGTATGTATTTATATTCAAATATTAGCATTAAAAGAACAGAATGTCAAGAATAGCGACAACGTTATATTCAGCAAATAGAATTTTGCTTTATTGTTGATAATATGTTTATCTTGTGCTATAATTATTAATTAGTGTACAAGAGGTGAAAAATATGAGAATGAGAAAGAAAAAACACGCAGCAGAACGTCTTGACGCCTGCAGAAATTTAATTTTACCACTAGCAGAACACGAAGCAGATTATAGAAAGGCTGAACTGAACCCTGCATACTATAACATAACCGAAATTTTCGGCAACGAAAACCCGTTACACCTTGAAATTGGCTGTGGCAAAGGTCAGTTTATTTGCGAGCTTGCAAAAAGAAACCCCAACATAAATTATGTAGCCATTGAAGTTTGCGACGATGTTGCAGTATTGGCTTGCGAACGTGTAAAGGAAGCCGATTTAAGCAATGTGCGCTTTATGGTTTGTGGTGCAGAATATATACTTAAATATTTTAAAGAATCGTCGGTCGACCGTATTTATTTAAACTTTTCTTGCCCATATCCAAAAGCAAGATATGCAAAGCATAGGCTTACTTCGCCCATCTTTTTACCAATGTATAAAAAACTGCTTAAAAATGGTGGCGAAATTCACCAAAAGACCGATAATATGCACTTTTTCGAATATTCAATTGAAAAGTATTCAGAACTTTCGTTTACAATGCAAAATGTATCGCTAGACCTACATAACAGTAGTTTTGAAGGCAACATTGTAACCGAATATGAACAACGCTTTTTAGACCTTGGTCAACCTATATACAGGCTTGAAGCCGTAAATATAAAGGAGTAATAATATGACAAAAATAGATATCTTTTCAGGCTTTTTAGGCGCAGGCAAAACAACCCTTATTAAAAAACTTATTAAAGAAGCATACAGTGGCGAAAAGGTTGTTTTAATTGAAAACGAATTTGGCGAAATTGGTATAGACGGTGGCTTTTTAAAGGAAGCAGGCATTGAAATTACCGAAATGAATTCGGGTTGCATTTGTTGTTCACTTGTAGGCGATTTTACTCAAGCGCTTGCAAAGGTTTTAAAGGAATTCAATCCCGACAGAATCATTATTGAACCTTCGGGTGTTGGCAAGCTTAGCGATGTCATTGGCGCAGTTAACGGGGTAGAAGGCGCAGTGATTAACGCTCTTACTACCGTTGTAGATGCAAAGAAATGTAAAATGTATATTAAGAATTTTGGCGAATTCTTTATTAATCAGGTAGAAAACGCGACAGCTATCGTTTTAAGTCATACGGCAAAGTTAGATGAAGAAAAACTTCACACCTGCATACACCTTATTCGTGAACATAACGAAAGTGCAACTATCGTTACAACCGACTGGGAAGAACTTACAGGCGAACAAATCTTATCTGCTATTCAAAAAGAAAATACATTAGAACATCACATTCACGAGTTAGAGGAAGAAGATGTGTGCGAAGAATGTGGACATCATCACCACCACGGCGAAGAATGCCACCACGAACATCATCACGAACACGATGAAGAATGCACCTGTGGCTGCCATCATGAACACCATCATCATGACCACGAACACCACGAGCATCACCATCATCACGAGCATGGCGAAGAATGTTCTTGTGGTTGCCACCATGATCATCACGAAGGTCATCATCACCATCATCATGCCGACGAAGTGTTTACTTCATTTGGTAAAGAAACTGCTAAAAAGTTTACTGCCGAAGAAATTTCTAACATACTATTATCCCTTGAAGATGAAGCAAAATATGGTGTAATTCTTCGTGCAAAAGGTATTGTTGCAGGCAAAGACGGCAGCTGGATACATTTCGACTATATCCCAGGCGAACCCGATGTTAGAAGTGGCGCTGCCGATATTACAGGCCGTATATGTGTAATTGGCGCAGAAATTAAAGAAGATGCTTTAGCAGAACTTTTTGGAGTGTAAAGTAATGAGAGATTTACCGGTATATCTTTTTACAGGCTTTTTAGAGTCGGGCAAAACAAAATTCATTCAAGAAACACTTGAAGACGAACGTTTCAATGCAGGTGAAAAAACCTTGCTTCTTGTTCTTGAAGAAGGGGAAGAAGAATACGATATTTCTAAAATGCCCCACCACAACGTGTATATCAGAACTATTGAAGATAAGTCTGAGCTTACCCAAAAAACCATAATTAAATTCTTAAAGGAAACCGATGCCGAAAGAATTATTGTAGAATATAACGGTATGTGGCTTTTAGAAGAATTATTTAAGGCGTTACCACGTTTTTGCGTTATAAGCCAAGAACTTTGTTTTGTAGATTCAAACACAGCAATTACCTACAATGCAAATATGCGACAATTAATGTTCGATAAATTAAAAACTGCCGAAATGGTAATATTCAATCGCATACCACTAAACGCCGATATTATGCCTTTCCATAAGCTTGTTCGTGGCGCAAACCGTGGTTCTAATATCGCATACGAATACGAAAACGGATATGTTAAGTACGATGATATTGAAGATCCGTTACCTTTCGACGTTAATGCCCCTGTTATTGAAATTAAAGATTTAGATTATGCGCTTTGGTTTCAGGATATGATGACCGATATGGAAAAATATCAAGGAAAAACATTAAAGTTTAAGGGTATAGTGGCAAGAGATGGCAAAATTCCCGACACTTGCTTTGTTGTTGGACGTCAGGTTATGACCTGCTGCGCAGACGATATACAGTATTGTGGAATGGCGTGCGATTGGTCGGGCGCTAAAACACTTAAAACTAACGACTGGGTAATTGTTACAGCTAAACTTTCGGTTGGCAACCATAAACTTTACCGTTCTACAGGTCCTTATCTTACAGCTGTCGATGTTGCAATAACTTCAAAACCCGAAGAAGAAATAGCAACCCTTTATTAAAACAAAACGGCTACTCATAAGAGTAGCCGTTTTTGCTTTATACAAAATAAAAACTTGTATCCCAAGCAGGAACATAAGGGTAGTGTCTCATATAAATTTTATAGTCAGGGTTGAATTCGTGTACCTTTAATGGTATTGCAAAATAGTCATCGCTTTTATGATAGGCCGAAATAAGCATTTTCGGTTTATCTCTTTTAATTGTTTGCTCGCCACCAATAATTGCATCAAGTTCTTTTCCTTCTACATCGAACTTAATGTAATCGTATTTTGCGTTTTGGCATAAATAGTCAATGCTTACAGCATCGGTAAAATCGTTACCACCTGAAACCGACCCTCTTGAAGATTTAAAGGAAAAGGGAATATTGCCAACTTCACGTGAAACGGCTGCATTTACAGCCGTAATGTTGTAACTTTCGGTGTTTTTAAGCAATTTTGCAAAACTCTTTTTATCGGGTTCAATTGCTGTTATATTGCTGTAAGTACCAACCCTTTTAATAAAATCTAAAACGGTATCGCCATTATAGGCACCAAGGTCTAAAAAACTGTCGTTTGGTTTTAACTTCAATATACCTTCAAAAGCTTCGTCTTCAGGTGTTTCACAACTAAACAATCGTGAAATATCTCCGTCAAGTTTAAAAAGGGTTGTTTCACGAAACACCTTTTTTGATTGCTCGTCGGCTAACAAATTATACGCCTTAAAAAGTTCTTCGCTGTGTTTTTTAGCATATTGGGTATTACACTATGGCAGTAGCTTTGACAATTGGTGAAACCAAGAAGATGGCTGTAGTAAAAGAGTTGCAATTCCACCCAGTAAGCGAGAA